>NZ_SELU01000021.1:0-74971 GCF_006861605.1 Pseudanabaena sp. UWO310
CCTAAAGCCTGCGGCGCACGCTGCGCGTGCGCCGCAGGCTTTAGGTCTGGATTTTAATTACGCTGAGGTACTTAGTTCATTACCAATTTGTTAAAGGAATACTTGAGAAGTCATAGCTTCTGAATTAGTTCTACCGCGATCGCCATATCTCTTTAACAGTGTGCGATTCAAATTAAAACTAACCTTAGCAAGAATCTTAGAACTATTTAAAATTATTCTTTACAAATATGACCAGATTATTTTCAGACGTTATACCCACACCTTCTAATCCCAATTCCGAACCCTTAAAACTTAGCTGGACATCAATAGCTTTCTTTGCCACCTTCCATATTTTAGCGCTATTGGCTCCTTGGTATTTCTCATGGTCTGCCTTAGGAGTTACGATTCTGTTGCATTGGTTTTTGGGAAGTATTGGGATCTGCTTGGGCTATCACCGTTTATTAAGCCATCGCAGTTTTCATGTCCCCAAATGGTTAGAATATGCGATCGCCTTAGTCGGTGCAGCCGCCCTACAGGGGGGACCAATATTTTGGATTGCGGGGCATCGCCTTCACCACGCCCATACAGAGGATATGGAGCTTGATCCTTACTCTGCTCGCCGAGGATTCTGGTGGAGCCATATGCTATGGATACTTTATCCAAAACCCGACTTTTTTAGCTTAGATAAATATGGCAGATATGCCCCCGATCTCGTGCGCGATCCCTTCTATGTCTGGTTAGATAAATACTTTCTATTACTGCAAATCCCTTTAGGGCTTGGCTTATATCTCCTCGGTGGTTGGTCTTACATTATCTGGGGCATGTGTCTGCGATCGGTTTTACTATGGCACAGCACTTGGTTTATTAACTCCGTTACCCACATGTGGGGCTACCGCACCTTTGAGACTAATGATAATTCGCGCAATCTCTGGTGGGCCGCGATCGTTACCTATGGCGAAGGATGGCACAACAATCACCATGCCTATCCCCATGTAGCAAAGGCGGGCTGGCGTTGGTGGGAAGTTGATGTGACTTGGTGGGCGATTCAAATGCTGAAGAGCCTAGGCTTGGCAACTAAAGTAGTTATGCCACCCGCATTGAAACATTAAAATAAAAAAATGGTGAGATGCAAAGCATCTCACCATTTTTTATGCGATCGCCAACACCTGTTCGATCACGGTTTTTCTTGCCCATTTATCGGCTTCGAGAATATCTTCCAGTTCGGGTTTAGATATGCAATTATGGCGATCGCATACATATTTGATCAAATCTGCAATCTGCACATAGCGAATTCGCTCTTGTAAAAACAGTTCCACTACTTGCTCGTTGGCAGCATTCAACACCGCAGGCATGGTTCCCCCAGCCCGACCTGCGGCGTAGGCTAGTTCCATACAGGGATACTTCTGATGATCGGGGGCGCGGAAGGTCAAAGTGCCACATTTAACCAGATCGAGGCGTTCCCATTGGGTAGGAAGGCGATCGGGATAGGAGAGGGAATAGAGCAGAGGTAAACGCATATCAGGAATCCCCAGTTGCGCTAACACTGAGGTATCTTCTAATTCAATGAGGGAGTGAATAATGCTTTGGGGATGGATCACAATCTCAATCCGATCATAATCCACGCCAAAGAGATAATGAGCTTCAATTACTTCCAAACCTTTATTCATTAAGGTGGCTGAGTCGATCGTAATTTTTTTACCCATTGCCCAGTTAGGATGCTTTAAGGCATCAGCGACAGTAACGGAGGCTAGCTCCTCGGTGGGGCGATCGCGAAAGGCTCCACCTGAAGCCGTGAGAATAATCCGTCGCAATCCCCCTTCTGGCACTCCCTGCAAGCATTGAAAAATTGCCGAATGTTCGGAATCCGCAGGCAATAATTTCACCCCATGTTTTTGCACCAAAGGCACGACCACTTCGCCGCCTGCGATCAAAGTTTCTTTATTGGCTAATGCAATATTTTTACCTGCTTTAATGGCGGCAATTGTTGGCAATAGCCCTGCACAGCCGACAATCCCCGTTACCACTGCCTCCGAATCACCATAGGCGGCAACTGTTTCTACGCCCTCGGCTCCTGCTAGCAAGATTGGTTTTGTGGAAAGATCAGCGATCGCCTCTTTTAATTCGGCAAGTTTCGTTTCGTTAGCGATCGCCACAATTTCGGGCTGAAACTGGCGAATTTGCCTTGCGAAAAGATCAATATTTCCCCCTGCTGTCATTCCCACCACCTGAAATTTTTCAGGATACTCGGCAACAATATCTAACGTTTGCGTACCAATCGAGCCAGTGGAGCCAAGCAGGGTAATGCGTTTCATAGGAAATTTTTTATTAATATTTATTATCTAATCATTAAAGTCTTGCATAGTTTTTTGAGCGATCGCGATCGAAGTCAAAATTTGATATAGCCATAACCAAGGATATGCATGGCGGCGCTTCGTGCCACTATGCTCTGTTTGCTTTTTGAGACAAAAATAAACCCCAGAAGAGTATTGCGCCGCAACACTCTTCTGGGGTTTCTGTCTTAACTTATTTGGCTATAGCCATAATTTATGAATTTATGCCCCACAGGTATGATCTCAAGTATGAGCTTTCCTCAAAAACTGGATTGCAGCCGCAAATATTAATTTGTTTTAAGTTATCTCACAATCTAAGCAACGAATGTAAACCTCTACGATAAACTTGGTTTTAAACATCCCGTGCCTATTTTTCTTTTAGATAGGTACATATAATTGATTGGAGCAATAGCAATATGTCGCATGCAGTCAAAATTTATGACACCTGTATCGGCTGCACACAATGCGTGCGAGCCTGTCCTTGTGATGTTTTGGAAATGGTTCCTTGGGATGGATGCAAAGCGGCTCAAATCGCTTCTTCTCCCCGTACCGAGGACTGCATTGGTTGCAAACGTTGCGAAACTGCTTGCCCCACTGACTTCCTAAGCGTCCGTGTCTATCTTGGTGCTGAAACCAGCCGCAGCATGGGTCTTACCTACTAATTTTGATAATTTTTATGATTATTTTTTAGTAAGTTAGATTCTTGTTTATTTTTCATTAAGTGCAATTATTCTTTATCCTGCATTTAGATTTAGGCGTGCCGATTGGTACGCCTAAATTGTTTTTTATCCCAAAAAGCCCGCTAAGTACTTGTGCAAAATAAATTACCAAACCCGTAAAGTTGCGCTATAAATTACCAACCAACGGGGCACAACTTTACGGGTTTTGGTTTGTAATTAATTATGCCTAGCTACTTATACCAATTCACGAAAGTGTGACAACACTTTCATGAATTAACAACCAAACCCAGTAGGGTTTTGAGATTCCCAAAATGGCGTTGCCATTTTGGGAATTGGTATTATGCGTGTCTTTTGATTCAGTAAAGGCACGCATAGCGTGCCTTTACTATGAGTAATCGCTTTTTTTGATTTTTTCTATGCTTGATATTTTCGATCGCCTACCAGATGGCTTATTAGATCTTGAATCCAACCAACTTTGGCAATTACTCAATCGTCCCACCCTGATCCACATCGAAGGCGATCGCCAACCCGCGTTATTTGTTTCGATTTTGTTACATGGCAATGAAACAACCAGTTGGTTAGCGATGCGCGATTTGCTTCGTAAATATCAACACCAAAAACTACCGCGATCGCTTTCCTTATTTATCGGCAATATTGAGGGGGCAAGGTATCGCCTGAGGCATTTAGACAACCAACCTGACTACAATCGCATTTGGCAAATTGAGGAAGGCTCGGAGGCATTACCAGAGCAAATCATGGCGCAAAAAGTAATTAGGGAAATGCGATCGCGGGGAGTATTTGCAAGTATCGACATTCATAACAATACAGGCAGAAATCCCCACTATGGATGTATTCCTAGCCTAGACAAGCATTCCCTACATCTAGCGCGACTGTTCGATAAAACTGTGGTGCATTACACCAGCCCCAAAACATTGCAGTCCTGTGCTTTTAGTGAATTTTGTCCCGCGATCGTTTTGGAATGCGGACAGCCCGATCTCCCAGAGGGAACTAGCCATGCGCTAGCCTATGTGGAAACCTGCCTCCATCTTGGTAGTTTCGATCGCTTGCCCGATGATGCGATCGCCGATATCGGTCTGTTTCACACCGTAGCGATCGTCAAAATTCCCCATGAGATTAATTTTAGTTTTACAGGCGAGCCTGACGATGACATCACTTTTCCCAATGAGATGGATTGTTTGAATTTCTGTGAATTACCCATTGGGAAAAGCTTCGGCAAAGCGAAAACCGCAAGAGCCTATCTCTCGGCTGTAAGCGAAAATGGAGAAGAAAAAAGCGATCGCTATTTCCAAATTCAAAATGGAGAGATCTTGCTGCAAACGCCTGTAATGCCATCAATGATCACCCTTAACCGCAATATTATTCGCCAAGATTGCCTCTGCTACTTAATGGAACGGTTACCACTTCCCTAAGGGTTACGGCGCATAATTAAACCCCAAAATATGAGTGGTGGCGCTTCGCGCCACCACTCATATTTTGGGGTTTAATTATGCCTAACTACTTAGCGCCCAAAGGGAAACTTAAATGGTAAAGGCTTGATGAGGGCTAGTTCTGCAATCATCTGTTCATGCAAATGACCATTAGTTGCCAGCAATCTCCCTGATTTGGGAAGGTGCTCGCTGCCATCATAGGCGGTGACCATCCCACCCGCCTCGCGCACGATAACTACCCCCGCCGCTAAATCCCATAGCGATAAGCCTCGCTCCCAATAACCATCCAATCGTCCACAGGCGACATAGGCTAAATCCATCGCTGCTGAACCTCCTCGTCGCACGCCTTGAGTGATATGCGTGAAATGGCAAAACTCAGCGTAGTTATTATCCTCAACAAGGGTGCGATCGTAAGCAAATCCCGTTACGAGTAAACTACGGCTGAGTTCTACGGTTTTAGAAACATGAATTGGCAGCCGATTACGGGTCGCTCCTAAACCCGTCGCCGCTCGAAAAATTTCATCGCGAAAGGGATCATAAATTGCACCTACGGAAGGAATTCCATCCACAAGTAAGGCGATCGATACCGATGAGAAGGGATATTGATGAGCATAATTGGTCGTACCATCCAAAGGATCGATCGCCCATAAATAACGGCTCTCAGTATTGCCCAATACACCCGATTCTTCAGCCAAAATTCCATGATCGGGAAAATGGCGCTGCAAAATTGAGAGAACCATTGCTTCCGATTCTTTATCAGCGATCGTTACCAAATCTCCTGGACGTTTTTCCTCAATATTTTCTTGAAGATTTCCCCAGTAGGATTTGAGAATTGCACCTCCTGCACAAGCCGCTTCGGTAGCGATATCTAAGAAAGTTTGCAGTTGCTCTTTACTAACTGAAGCTAGCGAATTTGTCATGATCTTAGGGTAAGAATTTGGATAGAAATTGAGTTAGCAAGTAACTAGAAACCTAGAAGAGCATACCGCCCGCTACGTGGGCGGTATGCTCTCTGGTTTTGGGTTTTAATTCTGCCTAGCTACTTAATACCAGAAATCACTCGATCAGGGTCGGGTGGCAAGTTTTTTGAGGAGAAACTCGTGATTCACAAACCTCCAGTCTCATCCGATTTCACCAGAGATCTCACTCTGGATCTCACCAGATTGGTGGTGTTCATCAAGTGACGATCGCTGCGAGAATAGCAAGGCATTTTATTTATGAAGATTCATGTTGTAATTCTTCATCTTTTGTTACCTTTTGATCAAATCACACATTTAGCCTACTACTGTCCACCCTAACCTCTTCACATTCTCAAGTAATACTCCATGAAGCCCTCTTGGAAATTTTCCCTGTTCTCAGCAACGCTCGCCAGTATGATCGCTAGTACGATCGCCACTTTACTCCCCCCTTCAGCGATCGCCACTTCCACTTCCCCCAACACCCCAGTCGATCAGACCAATGCCAAAGAAGCGGAAGAGCTTTGCGGTAAGCCAACCCTAGATGACCTCACCCAACACAAAGTCAAGCAGGGTGAAACCCTAGAGGCGATCGCCAAGAAATATGAACTCAAAGTCGCAACTTTAATGGGGCTAAATCCTGAAGTCCGCAGTGGCGAAGTCAGCGCAGGTCAAATCCTATCAATTCCCCCTCTAGATGGTTTGACCTATCGCTTTAAGAACGATGAAAACTACACAACTGTCGCCAAAAAATATAATATTCGCGCCGACGTGCTCTTCGAGCGCAATGGCTGCCAACGCAAACCCCAAGTAGTATTCGTGCCTGGAGCATTATGGAAACCCGATCCCGTGCCCTTCAATGCGGCGATCGCTTCTAGAGGATCTGGCAACCCCGATGTCATCTTTCAAACAGGTGGTTATCCCCTGCCCTACGGCGTACCTGTCACATCTCCCTATGGCTGGCGCATGAACCCCGTCACGGCTCTTTGGTCATTTCACAGCGGCATTGACCTCGGCGCACCCTATGGCACTCCTGTACTCGCCGCCAAGGCAGGACGGGTAGACTATGCAGGCTGGGGGGATGGTTATGGCAATCTAGTCGAACTCGATCATGGCTCCACAGGTACACGTTATGCCCACCTCGCCGCTATTTACGTTAGCCAAGGTCAAAATGTTGCTCAAGGTCAGCAACTTGGTATTGTCGGCTCCACAGGGCGATCGACAGGTCCCCACTTGCACTTTGAGATTATGGTTCCCTCAGGCGATGGTTGGGTAGCTCTCGACCCAGCACCATATCTCAATCGCATCGCCTCAGCTATAACCAACTTACCCTTACTATAGCTACAGTCACTTGAATGAGGACAAATCAAGCCCCAAGAATTGAGTGGCGGCGCGAAGCGCCGCCACTCAATTCTTGGGGATTATGTCCTAATACACTTAGTGACAGCTATATAAGCCAAGCAAAGCAGTTTAGGGACTTGCGATTTAATGAAGTACCAAATATAAAACCAGAATCGGTGGCGCGGCTCCGCCGCGCCACCGATTCTGGTAAATCTGGATTGGTATCTTATTTTCTCGCAAGTCCCTTAGTAATTTTTTATCCGTGTCACAAAAGAGGTGACCTCTTTTGTCGAATCAAAACCCCAAAGATGAGTGGCGGCGCAAAGCGCCGCCACTCATCTTTGGGGTTTTATGTCCTAAGAAAACCTTACGTTGCCATATAAGCGCATATTCACAGGCGCATATTCACAGGCGCATTTGTAAATATGTGTAACTAAACCTTTGCCTTAGCGATCGCCCAGAAATACAGTTCGCTAGCATAGGCTGTGACGGGCGATACTCCATGTCGCCATTAAAAATTTCTTACCCAATCTTCAAAAACCTCATACACACGACTATGACCTTTTCCCCCAGTGCCATTGCTTTGCTCGTATACGGAATTATCGCCATCGTGGGTGGCATCATCGGCTTTGCCAAGAGCAAAAGCCAAGCATCGATCATCTCAGGCAGCATTAGTGGTGTGGGACTGTTAATTGCAGGAACAGCCGTCGCCAAAAACTTAGAGTGGGGCAAAATTGCTGGTATGGCGATCGCCGCTCTTTTGGTGATCGTATTTATCGTGCGTCTGATCAAAACAAAAAAATTTATGCCCGCAGGCTTAATGATCCTCGGAGGAGCCGCAACCCTTTGCGCAGCAATACTTCCAAGCTAATCGATCTAGGTTTTCAACTCTAGTGATAACATAAGAAATGTTAAGAAGTGTGATGAAGAAAAGCTTGTAGACAACGCAATGCTTCAAAATGTTTTGGTAATCATTGCTTTGACAAAGAAACCTTCCATGTCAGACAAGCCCCAAACTTTTGTAAGCGTCCTTAGGGCATTACTAAAGCAAAGGAATTTCTGCATGGTACGGCATCACATCAATCGTTTTTATTCACATTTTTGATTGGAGAAAAAATTAAATGAGCGTAGTCACGAAGTCCATCGTGAATGCAGATGCTGAAGCACGTTACCTCAGCCCTGGTGAACTAGATCGCATTAAGGGCTTTGTAAGCTCTGGCGAACGTCGTCTTCGCATTGCCCAAACCTTGACCGAATCCCGCGAGCGCATCGTTAAGCAAGCTGGCGATCAACTATTCCAAAAGCGTCCTGATGTTGTTTCTCCTGGTGGAAATGCATACGGCGAACAAATGACCGCTACTTGCTTGCGCGACTTGGACTACTACCTCCGCTTGGTAACCTACGGAGTTGTATCTGGTGATGTCACCCCTATCGAAGAAATCGGTCTAGTTGGCGTTAAGGAAATGTACAATTCCTTGGGCACTCCTATTCCTGGTGTTGCTGAAGGCGTACGTGGTTTGAAGAACGCAGCATCCGCTTTGTTGTCTGGTGAAGATGCAGCCGAAGCTGGCTACTACTTTGACTATGTCATCGGTGCAATGCAGTAGATCGGTTCTAGATTTGTTTTAATATTTTTAAAGCACTTCTTTTTAAAGAACTTCGGATTTCTAAATTTCTAAATTCAAAAAACTAATTGCAAACCTAAAAAATATATTAAAATGGCACAAGACGCAATTACCTCAGTTATTAATTCCGCCGACGTTCAAGGTAAGTACCTTGATGCAGCTTCTCTAGAAAAGCTAAAGGGCTATTTTGCAACTGGCGAACTTCGCGTTCGTGCATCCGCAGCGATCGCCGCTAACTCTGCAACCATCGTTAAAGAAGCAGTTGCTAAGTCTCTCTTGTACTCTGATGTCACCCGTCCCGGTGGCAACATGTACACCACCCGTCGTTATGCCGCATGTATCCGCGACCTCGACTACTACCTCCGCTATGCAACCTACGCAATGCTTGCTGGTGATGCTTCGATTCTTGACGAGCGCGTACTCAATGGCTTGAAAGAAACCTACAACTCCCTCGGAGTACCTGTAGTTTCTACAATCCAAGCTATTCAAGCGATCAAAGAAGTTGCTGCTAGCATCGTTGGTTCTGAAGCTGGTAAGGAATTGGGTGTATATCTCGATTACATCAGCTCTGGCTTGAGCTAATTGCCGATATAGTTTTAGACTTTGTTTTTTGCCGAACGTAAAAAATAAAGTACTGTATTTTACAGAGCTGTATTTACAAGGCGGCGGCGGTAGGTAGCTAAAGCTCCTATCTCGCCGCCAATGTTTATATCTGTCTAAAAAAATTTCTTTGTAATTCATCTTTAAATAACTGGCTCTGAAGGAGATTGCCGCTATGCGGAGTTTTAAAATCACTGCTTGTGTACCTAGTCAAACTCGCATTCGTACACAACGAGAGTTGCAAAATACCTATTTCACCAAGCTAGTGTCCTATGACAACTGGTTTGCTGAGCAGCAACGCATTATGAAAATGGGTGGCAAGATTATCAAAGTTGAACTAGCTACTGGCAAGCAAGGCACCAATACTGGCTTGCTTTAATTTTCTTTTTTGTCCCAAACCTAAAAAGCCACTGAATTATAAACATTCAGTGGCTTTTTAGGTTTTCAAACCCTTATACCAATTAAAACCAATTCCCAAAATGGCGTTGCCATTTTGGGAATTGGTATAAAACCCAAAATAGTGTTGCCGCGCTCCGCGCGGCAACACTATTTTGGGTTTTATGTCCTGATACAGTTGACGACCACTATAAAATCGAGATCGCTACAGACTGGCTTATCGCCGTCATAAGGAATACTTTTAAATTTTTTGGTAAAAATATTTCTTTGGGTATATCTAAGAAAAATGTTTGTCATGATACAGTTTTCTCAATAACTTTAAAGTATTGTTACGTTATGTTGACACAGTGACCAATATCTACTTGTCAAGCAACTTCAATGCATCGGTTAAGGTCATAGTTTAGTGTCATTGATTGATTCGTAAAAGAGGTACATATGAGTGACTTACCTATCGAAAAGCAATTTACCCATATGATGTTTTGCCAACAAATCCAAAACATCGATCTAGATGCAGCGAAGCAACTCCTTACAGAGTTACATATGCTTTATTTGGGTCAGCAAGCCGTTATGGTAAAAATTGCGAAGCAAGAATTTTTAGGGGGAATATAACCTACAAATCACAAATGAGATAAGAGTTAGCGCAATGTGCTAATTCTTATCTCACCTTTCGAGGATATTGGTTATCGCGGCGGACAAATTAGAAACAATCTGATTTGGTTTGTACTTTATGATTTGCGTATGATTGCGAATACCACTTAAAACGGCGATCGCAGGTATATTATGGGTTTGAGCAGCTATAATATCTGCCTCTGTATCACCGATCATCCATTGCTCTTGTACTGGTGGCAATTGGGTCTGAGCAAGTTTCATTAACTTGGGTTTATCTTGAGTATCAACCGTTTTTACATAGTCGTCATCAAGGCAAAAAATACGATCGCTATGGAAAAAACGCCTTAAATTATATCGATCTAGTACGGGTTCCAATTCGCGACGACGACGCATAGTCATAACCGCCAGCTCAATTCCTGCTGCTTGAGCTTTTTCCAAGGCAGGAACTGCATTTTCAAGGAGTTGATCGTAGGCGAAATACGGATCTGTATGGACAGTAGCTCGCCGCAGATGGGCAAAAGCGATCGCTTGTTTTTCCTCAACAAAGCCCGTGAGACTGGCGATCTCCTTTTCTGGCACTTGAGATCGCTTTAATTCCCAGAACTCCAACTTGGAAAGGATTTTAAGCTCTTGGGTGGGACGAGATATTTTCTCTGAGCAATATAGATAAACTTGGTAATAGCGATCGGACACATCCATAATCGGTCCATCAAAATCTGTAAATATGCGTCTTTTCATATTTTTAAAAGCTATTGCACCTAACGATAAAAAACAGTAATACCAAATCACAAAGTGGCTACGCCATTTTGTGATTTTAAAACCCTTACTGGGTTTGGTTTTCAATTTCCAAAAGTGTAGCCACACTTTTGCGAATTATAGCTATAGTCAGTAATATTAGGACAACAATCAAACCCGATAGAGAGTTGCGGCGCTTTGCGCCGCAACTCTCTATCGGGTTTGATGTCCTGACTTAAGTGGATATAGCTAAGCGCCGCATATGTCTTTCGGTTTGGCTAATGTCATATCAGCTTAGCGCGTTGAAATATGGTCATAAGGAGCGGAGATTGCGATCGTCTTCAGACTAATGAAATATTGGGTTCGGAAATCCAAGCCCCATAGACATTTAAGATCCTATTTATTAAAAGCTGAGACTGAGCAGAAATTGCTTGAGGATAAGTAAGCCACATGCCACCTATTTGACTTCCTAAATAGCTGAATTCCTTGCTATCTTGCCAAAATAGTTCGGCTTTCACATCCTCAATCTGCTCGATATGGGATGCTAGCTCTCGATACATCGCCAGAGCAATATCAGGGTTATAAATAATCTTGCAACGTATAATCGCTAATTCCCCGCTAGGCACTTTCTAATTCCTGTCCCAAATCCTTTGCATCTAAAACATTAATGACTGGCGGCGTGCCAATTATGCAGCAGTTAACTTCATCAATACAGACTTTTCCCCATTGTAGAGCCCATCTTACCAGTGAGACCCTATTGTCAGTCTTGGTTTTGGTCAATATATTACTAATGTGATTATCTACAGTACGTTTGCTAATCGCTAGCTTTAGGGCGATATCTTGATTAGTTAAACCTGCGGCAACTAATTCAATCACTTGTAGCTCTCGCTCTGACAAGACAATTGATGAATTGGTGATTACAGTTTGATTTGATTCGGCGGGGTTGGTCATGATAACGAGGTTAATTTGCGCCAATATTTCTGAATTATACTCATTCTGGCGGTTAACTAATGAGTATAATTTCTTATTCGGGATTGTGTCAATTAATTAAGTTTACTCAGAAACTTAAAACGAGGATTATATGGTAGGGATTAATGTCGCGCCACACCACCCATCCCTACCTATTTAGCACTATAGCTACAGTCACTTGAATGAGGACAAATCAAAACCCAAGAATTAATTGGCGGCGCTTCGCGCCGCCAATTAATTCTTGGGTTTTATGTCCTAGTACACTTGGCGACAGCTATAATACCAATTTCCAAAAGTGTTGTCACACTTTCACGAATTGGTATAAAACCTGCGGCGCACGCTACGCGTGCGCCGCAGGTTTTAGGGTTTTATATTTAATTAAGCCCACTTACTTACCAAAACGAGATTCAAGAAGAACGACATTTTTAAGCTAATTTTTAGGCTAATAAAGATTCTAGCCACTTGGGGGGATGGGGAATGGGATTACCAATCCGATCTAGTACGATCCAAGCGACTAAATGGACGAGTAATTGGTAGGCTAAATTGCTAATAAGTATTGAGGCGATCGCAAAGGCTTGGATCATCGCGAAGTCTGGCTGTTCGAGGGATCCAAACAGTTGCATCAACCAATTGAGAAATCCAGAGATCTGCACGATCGAATAGGTCCAAACATTTTCGCCCAATAAAACCGATAGAAATACAAATTGAAAAGCCGTACCAACGGAGCCAATTATGGTGGCGATGCTAAGGGAACCAGACCAAGGAAAATCGCGTTTCCAAAGATAGCCGAGGGTAACTCCAACTAAACCATGGGGCACGATGTATTGAATACTACGGGTTGGTCCCATCAGGATCGCTAGTAGTAGGGATGTGACCACCATCGCCATCCAAGCAGCACGACTATTCCAGCGCAAATAAGCTAAAGCCGTGGGCAATGGGAAAAGCATTCGCAACAGAGGTCCAAGGGGAAAGTAATAGTTGACTAAAAACAACATGGCAGTGGTACTGGCAAGAAATGCAGTTTCCACCATTTCACGAGGATCTGTATGCGGCAGTTTTTTCATTTATAAAGCAATTTGCGAAAAATTATTTTTAGAAAAGCTTACAAATCCTCTTACTCCCTTCCCAGCTATACCAATTCACGAAAATGTGACAACAAGTGAATTAAAAACCAAACCTAGTAAGGGTTTGAAAAGCTAAAAATGGCTACGCCATTTTCGGTATTAAGGATTAGCCGTTGCGCCGCAACATCTAATCCTTATTTTTTGATGAGGCTGGAAAGGGGGTAAGAGGATAGATTCGAGAGGAATAGGGTTAGCTATGCGGGGGATACTCGCCTTTGGTTTTAGATTGCATTGCGCCTAGCTACTTAAAAATTTTCATAGGAGCTTGTTTCTAGCGATCGCGATAGTAAATCTAAAACCTAGAGGCTTTCCGTGGGAATTTCTTTGGGTGTCGTATCGGGAAATCGGCGACGCAATCCATAGAGCCAAACTAAGCCTAAAGTCCCCAGCGCGATCGATACGAGACTGACAATCTGGGCGGTACGAAGCTGACCTACCATTAAACTGTCGGTGCGCAAGCCTTCAATCCAAAACCGACCGACACTATAGGCGATCGCATACATCATCGTAATTGTGCCAGTTCTCAGTTTAGGGAACCGCAAGAAGGCAAATATTAAGATCGCA
The DNA here is from genome assembly GCF_006861605.1 of Pseudanabaena sp. UWO310. Lineage (NCBI taxonomy): Bacteria > Bacillati > Cyanobacteriota > Cyanophyceae > Pseudanabaenales > Pseudanabaenaceae > Pseudanabaena > Pseudanabaena sp. UWO310. Next base: position 13,357 of record NZ_SELU01000021.1, read on the forward strand.
AATACACCGATATTCCAAAGGGATTCGTATAAAAAAGTGGGATGGAAGTAAGCTTCATTCATCAATTCGGGGGGGCGGCGATTCACTGGAATAAATAATTTCCAAGGTAAATCTGTGGGGCTGCCAAAAGCTTCAGAATTAAAAAAGTTCCCCCATCGACCGATCGCTTGTCCTAAAATCACCGCAGGCATGATGATATCTGCCATCAGCCATGTGGAAATTTGTTGGCGTTTGCAAAATATAGTTGCCGCGATCGCCCCGCCAATAATTGCCCCATGAATCGCAATCCCACCTTCCCAGATAGCAAATACTTTGTACCAAGGTTGCACTTGGAAACGCTGCCATTCAAACAGGACGTAGTAAAAGCGGGCGCAGGGAATTGCGCCGACGACAAGCCAGATCGCTAAATCGCCGACTATTTCTGGATCGACATTGCGCTTTTTGGCAAGGGTTTGGGCTAGTAAAGTGCCCAAGATAATTGCGGAGGCAATTAGCAACCCGTACCAACGGATAGAAAGCGAGCCAATTTCAAAGGCGATCGGTCCTGGAGAGGTAAATTCAAAAGCAAACGGCAACAAATTAAACATCCCTTTTCCTTTTTACTTGTAACGTATTCCTGCTTGCTTAAGTCGATTTAGCGCTTCGCCTAAGCGATCGCAGTCGGCAATCAAACTAATTCTGACATAGCCTTCACCACCTTGCCCAAAGGCACTGCCAGGAGTAAAGACGACACCCGTACTTTCTAATACCTTTAAGGCAAAGTCCGCAGAGGTCATCCCCACTGGCACTGGAATCCACAGATACATCGTGGCATAGGTTTTAGGGATCTCCCAACCCAGTTCGCCCAATCCTGCGATTAAGAAATCGCGACGTTCCTTGTAGCGATCGCAGACTTCTTCGAGGTACTTGTCAGGCAGTTGTAAGGCAGTCTCCGCCGCGACTTGAATCGCCGAAAAAATCCCATAATCGAGGTTAGTTTTCAGAGTCCGCAACCCCTGAATAATATGGCGATTGCCCACCACAAAGCCGACGCGCCAGCCCGCCATATTGTAGGTTTTGGAGAGGGTATGAAACTCTACACCCACTTCTTTACCGCCTTCGATTTCCAGCAAACTCGTTGGTTGATACCCATCAAAAGCAAGTTCGGCATAGCAGAGATCATGCACCAAAAGAATTTCGTATTTCTTGGCAAAGGCGACGACTTCTTCAAAAAATTCGCGGGGCGCGATCGCCCCTGTAGGGTTGGCAGGATAGTTAAAGTACATCACTTTAGCCCGTTGAGCGATTTCTTCGGGAATTGCCGATAGATCGATCAACCAGTCTTGTTCGGGCTTGAGGATCATTTCATAGATCTCCCCACCCGCTAATAAAGGACCGCGAAAATGAGCAGGATAGGCGGGACTGGGGACGAGAACGAGATCTCCTGGATCGATATAGGCGATCGCCAAATGTCCTAAACCCTCTTTAGAACCAATGAGGGGCAGGGCTTCTCCTTCTGAATCCAACTGCACGTTGTAGCGACGCTTATACCAATCGGTAATCGCTCGACGAAAACTAGCCGTCCCTTCAAAGGGAGGATAGCCATGATTTTTAGGGTTTTGGAGCGCCGAAATAGCGGCTTCAACCACTGGCGCTGGGGTTGGTCCGTCGGGATTGCCCATCCCCAAATCGATCAAATCTAAACCTTGCTCTTTCGCTCGTAGCTTCAACTCATCTAAGCGGGCAAAAACATATGGAGGGAGTTTTTCAAGTCGCTGAGCGGGTTTGAGCCAAGTCTTCATTTGTGTTTTGAGAGCGTATAAGGTGAGTGGAGATAAACTATGGTGGCAAAGCCACTACAGCTTAATTAGAATTTTTATAGAAACTCGATCTTAATAGAAATTGCCAGCGCGATCGCACTTGCTACGAGAAAGTAAACAGTTAAATAACGTCAGTTTGAGTTAAGTTGGCAAATTTTAAAAGCCCAAAAGTAAAAGCCTTGCTACGCAAGGCTTTTACTTTTGGGTTTTGAGCAAGGGTTTGGATGGCAAACCCTTGCTCAAAAACCGTTTCCAATTATCCCGAACTCCCGTTATACCAATTCCCAAAAGTGTAACTACACTTTTGGGAATTAAAACCCAAGCCCAGTAAGGGTTTTATAATCACAAAATGGCGTAGCCATTTTGTGATTTGGTATTGTATAGCTGCCGCCAACTGGATCAGGACATAAAACCCTAAAGAGAGTTGCCGCGCTCCGCGCGGCAACTCTCTTTAGGGTTTTGATTTTGTCCTAACAAAACTGGCGGCAGCTATAGCAATTCATGAAAGCTGCAAGCTCAGGCTACCTAAATGAATAAGACTCGAGCCTGCACCTCTTAAGAAATATCCCTAAACGATAGTCATAAGTTAATGGTATTCGCAAATACAATGACAATTTATAGATGAATCACCATGCAAAACCTAGAAAATAAGCTGGGATATAGCTTTGAGTCTATTATGATGATTTGAAGATTTATTAACTTTTATATCAAAAGACTTAATACAAGTTAACAATTTCTTCATACAATGGACTTAACGAGTAAGTAATTATCCTCATCATGTCTGTTGCAGAATTTCCTTGGCTTACAACAATCCTGCTGTTTCCCCTCATGGCCGCCTTCGCAATCCCTTTCATTCCTGACAAGTACGAGGATGCGAAGAATGTGCGATCGTATGCCATGGCAGTAGGATTTATCGAACTTTCGCTCATGATTTACGCATTCTGGAGTCAATACAATCTGCATGATGCAGCTTTCCAGATGTCTGAAACCTACACATGGATTCCCCAGATAGGTTTGAATTGGGCTTTAGCCGTTGATGGGCTATCAATGCCCTTAATAGTCTTAACAGGATTAGTAACGACCTTAGCAATTTTCGCTAGTTGGTCTGTAACCAAAAAATCTCGCCTATTTTATTTCTTGATGCTCTGTTTATACAGCGCTCAGATTGGGGTATTTGCCGCTCAGGATCTATTGCTATTCTTCTTTATGTGGGAATTGGAACTGATTCCCGTATATCTACTGATTTCAATTTGGGGTGGGTCAAAACGTCTTTATGCTGCCACTAAGTTCATTCTCTACACTGCCCTAGGTTCGATTTTTATTCTTGTCGCTGGGTTAGCCATGGCATTTTATGGCGATAACATCACCTTTAACATGGCCGAGTTGGGGATGAAACAATATCCGATCGCCTTTGAGCTGCTTGCCTATGCAGGTTTTTTGATTGCCTTCGGGGTGAAACTACCAATTTTCCCATTGCATACATGGTTACCCGATGCCCATGGGGAAGCTTCGGCTCCAGTATCGATGGTGTTAGCGGGAGTCCTCTTAAAAATGGGAGGATATGCCTTAATTCGTTTCAATATTGAAATGTTGCCCAATGCCCATGTTTATTTTGCGCCTTTGCTTGCAATCTTAGGGGCTGTGGGTATTGTATATGGCGCAATGGCTGCCTTTGCCCAACAAAATCTCAAACGCCGCTTAGCCTATTCTTCGATTTCGCATATGGGCTTTATTCTTTTGGGATTAGCTTCATTTAACGATCTCGGCGTAAGTGGTGCATTGCTACAAATGATCTCCCACGGTTTAATTGCTGCGGCTCTATTCTTCCTTGCGGGTGTAACCTACGATCGCACCCATACCTTGATGATGGATGAAATGGGGGGGATTGCGAAGATCATGCCCAAAGCCTTTGCCCTGATGACAGCTTCCGCCTTAGCATCTTTAGCCCTGCCAGGAATGAGCGGCTTTGTTAGCGAGCTCAATATTTTTCTCGGCATTAGTACCAGTGATGTCTATTCCTCTAGCTTTAAAATCGTGACGATCGGTTTAGCGGCAGTTGGCGTAATCATCACACCAATCTATCTGCTTTCAACTTTGCGTCAGGTTTTCTATGGAGAAACCAATCCTACTTTATCCCTTGAGAAATATGTTAGCGATGCCAAGCCCCGTGAAGTATTCATTGCCGCTTGTTTGATTGTGCCCATTGTGGCGATCGGGATGTATCCGAAGCTAGCAACCCAAACCTACGATGTGAAAACGGTTGCTGTGACCGAACAAGTCCGCGAAGCCTTCAGCCTCGTGGCTCAGTCCAATCCTAATCTATATTCATCTGCGGCGATCGCACCTCAATTAAGCAATCCCAGCCATCGCCCCATTTTAGGGATTATGGAATAGCCTTGCACCAAATTCTGCACAGATAAAAAAAGAGCGCTATGCGCTCTTTTTTTTACGGGCTATGCCATCATCATGACAACATTTCGTTGAATATTGGTGTTTAAGTCTTCTAGGGGGAACAGGCGATCGCTATCGTTTATTTCGGCATAGCGGTTATAGCCTAAATCTTGCAATAATTGCTTGAGCTTGTCACCCGAAGCACCTGCCGCTTTCAAGCTGGTGGGGTGAACTTCAATAATTAAAGTAGGCTTTAAGGTGGTGATCATTTGGCTAGCTCCAGCCAGAAAAGCACATTCGCTCCCTTCCACATCTAGTTTTAGCAAAACTTTGCCTGTAAAACCTTGCCAATTCACAAAATCATCAAAGCGTTTTAGAGGAACTTTAATCACATTATGCTGATGGGTTGCCGAATGTTCTGGGAAAATACCTGCCGAGCCCGATGTACCAATTGGTACTAGTAGTTCTATCTCTCCGTCCGTATTGCCCACGGCGATCTGGTGAACCTGAAATTTGCCCAGAGCATTTGCGGTCAATGATTTCCCTAATGCTTTAGCTAGTCGGGGCTGTGGTTCTATAGCTAATACAAAACCCGTCGTGCCAACTAACTTACTAGCCACGATCGCAAAACTGCCATGATTTGCCCCAACATCGAGGAAGGTATCGCCTTCAGTAATTAGCTTCGGTAAAATTCGCGTATCCGTTTCTTGACTGGCTAACTCGTTGACGACCTGAAAGAGTCGCATATCAGTAGGATTGAGAAAAACTTGATAGCCCGATAGGGTTAATTCTAGATAGCGATCGGGAGATGTTTGCGAAAAAATATTTGATAAAAATCTAAATAACGATCTCCCACCCTTGAGATAGTTTTTGCCCGTGAGATGGAAATACAAATTACAATACAGAGCAAAAATTTGGTAGAGAAACGGTAGCTGCTTGCTTAGGGTCGGATTGAGTAGCCATCCTAAAACCGAGCGATCGTAGAGCCAATCATCGGGCAGGGCTGTCTTGCTTTCTGGTTTCACGATGGGAGAATTGGCGCTCATAAAAAATATGTGGATGACTCAGATAAATTTCCTATGAGTTTACGCCAAATTGGGGTAAAGATATTGCGATCGCCCGACAGCAAATTACGCCGCCCGATGCATTAAGACTCCATCCTCCATATAAATAATGCGATCGGCGAGATCGAGAATACGATTGTCGTGGGTCACAAGGAGAATCGTACAGCCTTGCTGTTTGGCTAGTTTCTCCATAATCTCCACCACATCGCGCCCCGATTTTTTATCTAGCGCCGCCGTTGGCTCATCGGCAAGAATTATTTTCGGCTGTCCCACCAAGGCACGAGCGATCGCCACTCGCTGCTTTTGTCCTCCCGACAGGTCGCTAGGATAGTAATCCAATCGGTGAGACAAACCCACCGAATCTAAAACATCTCGAATCCGTCGATCTGCTTCTGCCGCCGTCACATCATGCAGTTCTAGCGCCATTTCCACATTTTGATAAACCGTGAGGAAGTTCAAGAGATTATGGGCTTGGAAAATATAGCCAATATTGCGCCGAATCAGCGTCATTTGGTCGGGCATAGAATCAAGCAATTCTTGACCTAAAATCTTCAGACTACCCTCTTGCGGCGATCGCAAACCACCCATGAGCGTTAGCAAAGTCGTTTTCCCCGAACCCGATGGTCCCGTCATAATCACAATCTCCCCTCGATCGATTTGCAGATTGATATCAAATAAAACCTGCTTACGGAGAGCATCCAGCCCATAGTAGTGATTTAGTTGCGTTACGGAAATAGCAAATTGCGAAGACATTGTTTTTGAATTACGAATTATCAATTACGAATTACGAAATATCAGCCACCAATTACCAATTACCAATCACCAATCACCAATCACCAATCACCAATCACCAATCACCAATCAAAAAATATCCGCAGGATCCGCAGTTTGAATCTTTCTCACAGCAATGGCGGCGGAAACGGAACACATGATAGCGGTCAGCACGAATACAAACGTAATCCGTCCTGCATCCATTGCCATTGGTAAGAGAGTGGCGATATGGGTGATTTCGTAAATGCCCCATGCCATGGCTGTGGCGGGAATGAAACCGAGGACAGCGAGAATGAGCGATTCTTGGAAGACGACAATTAATAAATAGCGATCGCGAAATCCCATCGCCTTGAGGGTGGCATATTCGGGTAAATGGTCGGTGACATCGCTATAGAGAATTTGATAGACGATCACGGCTCCGACGATAAAGGCGATTACGACACCGAGATCGAAGGTATAGCCCACAGGTGTACTGGCATTCCAAAAGGCTACTTCGGCTTTAGCGAAATCCTGTCTCGTCATGACTTTGACATCGTTGGGAAGAAGCGATCGCAATTCGGCTAAGACTTTATTAACATCAGCATCGGGCTTGAGCTTGACTACACCAATATCGATTAGTCCGCCTTGGCGCGATCGCACCATGCGCAAAAAGTTAATATCGCTGGTGATGAGATGGGCATTAATGCCAAAGGTGGGGCTGAGTTGAAATAGTCCCCGCACTTGAAATTGGCGTTCGTCAATTTCCGTAACGATGGATTCGCCTGCCTTAAAGTTTTTAGCGATCGCCCCAAATTCGTTTCGCGATCCAGAATTAAAGAGAACGGTGTCGGGTTCGCGCAGTTTTTGGCGATTCTCGGCAACTCCTTTAATATTTAAAACCTGATGTTCGGGATTAATGCCAATGGCGTAAATATCCCATATCTCTTTGTTGTAAGGATTGCGCCATTGAATGAAGTTGAGATAAATCGGACTGACAGACTGTACGCCCGATAAGCCTGCGGCTTGGTAAAGGCGGCGATCGGTAAAGCGATCGAGGGAAATTAGCGATCGGTAGCGACTGCTCAAAATGACGATTTCGCCATTGATGCTGTGATGGAGTTCTACGGCACTGCTAAATAATGCACCGCGAAATCCCATTTGCAAAAACATCAGCACATCCGCAAAACTAATTCCCGCGATCGCGACCAGCAAACGTACTCGCTCTTTCCGCAATTGCAACCAAGAAAGAAAAAGCGGTTTCTTCTTTTTGGATTTTGCCGTGACATTTATAGGCTTATCTATGATTTTGGTCATAACTCTCTAGGTTAGGAAATCCTTCTCAATAAAGATGCTAATGATCCCCCTCAATCCCCCTTAAAAAGGGGGAAGAAGAAAATTCTCCCCCCTTTTTAAAGAGGGATGGGGGGGATCTTCATTCCCGAACATCGATCGCTGCTTGAATACTGAGATTGGTTAATCCTGCAACCAAACGGCTAGAAGATTCATCCAGCAATATTTTTACCTCTACAACTCGCGCATCAAACTGCGCCGCAGGGTCGGTATTTAAGACATCTTTTTTACTAATCTGCAATCCGACTTCCTTCACTTTGCCGCGCAATGTTTCGGAGAAGGCATTATTTTTGCTGATTACATTGGCGGATTGACCGATCTTGACTCGGTTGATATCTAGTTCGTAAACCTCGGCAACCGCAACCATCCGTTGAGTTTGTCCCAAACTAATAATTCCGTTATTTCCCACTAATTCCCCAGCACGGGTATGGATTTTGAGAACCTGTCCATCTTGGGGCGATCGCACTACTGCTAAATCCAAATCTGCTTTTGCCCTTGCTACACCTGCCTCCGATTGAGCAACCTGTGATCGCGCTAATTCCACATCCACGGGACGAACTTCGGCGATCTGGTCGAGGGTGGCGCGGGACTCGGCGATTTGGGACTGACGCGATCGCACGATCCGCGATAACTGCGCCTTTGCTTCATTCAGTTGTTGGCGTACTGTATCGCTAGTTAATTGTTTGCTATCGCGCAGGGAAGCAGAAATCGCGCCTTCCGTTTGCAGATATTGATATCGTCGATCCTCTAGTTCGGCGTTACGAAGTTCGGCTTCTAACCTTGCGATCGCTGCTTCTTGAGCAGCAGTTTCCGTTTGTAACTCTACTTGGATGCGATCGACGACTCTTTGCTGAGCTACTATCTGCCCTGATTTGGCTCCCGCTTCCACTTGCCGCAATTGCGCTTCGGCGACCGTAACCCGTTCCTGTGCTTCCCGCAAAGCCGCCGCACGCGGAGCATAGTTATCGAGATAGGCAATCACATCGCCTTTGCGAATCTGCTGCCCGTGCTGCACGTTGAGCCGTTCAATTCGCGCACTTTCGCCAGATGTCGGTGCAAATACTTTAATCACTTCACCATCGGGTTCCAATCTGCCCAATGCTGAAACTGTTTCTAATTTGGGAGTGGTTTCGGAAATAATAGGTTGAATGGACTTTGGGGCGAGATTAATATAGGCGATGCTGCCAATGCCCAAAGAAGCGATCGCGATCGCCGTAAGAGGCAAATATTGAACAGGAAATCTAATGCTCATGGGGTTTTAACCTTTTTGGTGTTTGGTCATATCGCGCATTACGCCCCCCATAATTTGCACCCTCGCCCAACGAGGCAAAAAGGCGAGGGAATAGGTCAGCAGTTTAGAGATAAACCCTGGAAGGATGGTGGGCTTTTTACCTAAAGCGTTTAGGGTTGCCTGAGCCACATCTTCAGGATTTAACGCCATGCCCAATTTCATGCCTGCACGGGATGCAAAACCGCTATTAGTAGGGCCAGGGGCAGAGGCAATTACATCAATTCCCATCGGGGCAAGTTCCACATATAGGGCTTCAGCTAAGGTCTGGACATATGCCTTGGTCGCGGCATAGTGCGCCGCAAAGGGTGCTCCTTGAAAGCCGACAATCGAACTCATCAGCACGATGCCACCATTGCCGCGTTTAGCGAACCTTCTCCCAAAATGCCAAGTTAGTTCTAATAGCGATCGGCAATTAACATTCAGCATTTCCATTTCTGTTTCTATTGGTAACTCAATAAATGCTCCCGCAGTCCCGAATCCTGCCGCCGCCACGAGTAGCCCAATATCGAGATCTTGAGTTACTTCCACAATGATTTTGGTTCCCGAAGCGATCGCTAAGTCAACGGCAAGAACCTTGACCTCGATCGCATAGCGATCGCGCCAATCAACCGCCATTTGCTCCAATACCTGTTTACTCCGCGCAACTAGAACCAGATTTAGCCCTGATTCCGCGAGTCGCAGCGCCATCTCGCGCCCGATTCCCGAAGAAGCACCCGTCACCACCGCCCAAGATCCGTACCGCCTATACAAGTAGCTAGCCTTAAGCTGCTGACGAGAATTAATATTCTGCATTTTTAACTCCGTTTTTTGTATTCAAGTTTTTGAATACAAAAAACAATGTATACTTAACCAATAAAATTCGTCAAGTAGTTTGCGGTTTAATTTGTAATGGCGCTCAAACATACCATCCTTGCTTTTCTCTCGCGGCAGTCCCTCAGTGGCTATGAAGTCGCTAAAGAATTTGCCGAAGGTTTTGGCAGTTGTTTCTGGAAAGCAAGCCAGCAGCAAATTTATGCCGAACTAGCCAAGCTAGAAAAGCAGGGCAGTGTCACCTATGAGGCGATTCCACAGGCAGGCAGGCTGGATAAAAAAATCTATTCCATTACCGATCAAGGGCTAAAAGAACTCACGGATTGGCTAGTTCAACCCACCGAGCCAACTGCCATGCGCGAAGATTTAGGCGTAATGGGATTAGCCGCCCATTTAGTTCCCCATCAAGTGACCCTGCGGGAAATCGAAAGGCGGCGACAACTCCATGCAAACATGGCCCTTCATGTCAAAAAAATGGATGAGCATTTTGCCAAAAATCTGGAATCCTTGGAGCTAAAGGATTTATACATGCATCTAATTATTCGGCGAGCCATTCGCTATCAAGAAGACTGGGTTGGCTGGTGCGATGAAGTACTCGAGGCGATCGCCAAATCGGTTAAGTAGTTCGGCATAATTAAAAACCAAAACCAGAAAGCATACCGCCCGCTATGCGGGCAGTATGCTCTTCTGGGTTTTAAGTTTACTTATACCTAGCTACTTAACAAACTAAGTAACAAAGTAGAATAATAGCCGAGCATCATGAGGCTAGCCATCAACTAGCAAGCACAAATATATGGAATATTATGGAAGCGATCGCCATTCTCGATAAAGTTTCGTATATCTATCCCAATACCAAGGAGAGGGTCTTAAAGGATATTTCTTTAACGATTAGAAAGGGGGAATTTTTAGGGATCGTGGGCGCAACTGGGGCGGGGAAAACGACTCTATGTCTTGCTCTTACGGGGATCGTTCCCCAATTTTATGGAGGTCGCTTTTTTGGGAAGATCGCGATCGCAGGTTTAGATAGCCTCGAACATCCTGTCAGCGAGTTAGCGCGGCATGTGGGGATCGTCTTTGAAGATCCTGAAGTGCAAATCACCGCCACCTCGGTCGAAAACGAAATCGCCTTTGCCCTCGAAAATCTCTGTGTTCCCCGTGCCGAGATCCTACAGCGGATTCCCCATGTTCTCGCATCGGTTCGCCTCGCAGGATTTGAAAAAAAGAATCCTCAAGAACTCTCAGGTGGTCAAAAACAACGTCTAGCGATCGCGGCGGCGCTAGCATTAAAACCCGCTCTACTCATCCTTGACGAACCCACTTCCCAACTCGATCCCATTGGTGCGCAGGAAGTTTTTGCTACCGTTAAGGCATTAAAAGACGAACTGGGTATGGCGATCGTCATGGTCTCCCATGCTGCCGAAGAAATGGCAGAATTTTGCGATCGCCTTGCTTTGCTCTCAGAGGGGCAATTAGTAGCCATCGGGACTCCCGCCGAAATCTATGCGCAGGTCGATCTACTCGAACAAAATCAACTACGTCCACCTGAAGTAGCACAGGCCTTTAGCCAAATTCAGCAAAAGGGAATTGCGATCCCCAATATTCCTGTTACCTTGTCATCGGGAATTAATGCGATCGCAGGATTGCGATCGCACCTTCAGCCCATTGTGCCCCCGATATTTACGCCCCCATTTCTCAAAAGTAACAGCCCCATTCTCTCAGTCCGAAATCTATACCATACCTATGCTGACGGAACGGAAGCCATCAAAAATGTTTCCCTCGATATCCAGCAAGGTGAATATGTATTGATCGTCGGGCAGAATGGAGCGGGCAAAAGTACCTTAGTAAAGCATTTTCTCAATCTACTGCAACCGACATCGGGCAAGGTGTTAGTCGGCGATCGCCCCACGCAAGCTTTATCGGTGAGTGATCTCGCGCAGTCCATCGGCTATCTCGCCCAAAATCCTGACAATCAAATTTTTAATACTTCCGTTGAGAAAGAAGTTGCTTTCGCCTTGCCTTTTCTTGGGTATACCAGCGAGCGCATCCAGCAAGAAACCGAACGCAGTCTCAAGGCAATGCAACTATGGGAACAGCGTCATGCCCATCCATTGTCTTTACCCAAGGGAGAGCGGGGAAGGATCGTCATTGCCGCTTTATTGGCGATGAATCCTGAGATTATTATTTTCGACGAACCAACCACAGGACAAGACTATCAGGGAGCTGCATCGATCCTAGAGGTCAGTCGGCAATTGCACCAAATGGGCAAAACTGTAATTGTCATCACCCACCATTTATACCTCATGCCTGAATATGCCGATCGCGCGATCGTAATGGGCAAAGGAACGCTGCTACTGGATGCCCCATTGCGCCAAGCCTTCCATCAAACGGATCTATTAAAGTCCACCTATCTCACGCCACCGCAATCTGTCGTGCTATCACAAAAACTTAGTGAAATTAGCGATCGGGAATATTCTCTAATTACCCCAACCGAATTTGCCAAGTGTTTTGCTTCTATACAAAACACTTTGGGATAAGATAAGAATTAACTTGCAATTTTGTCATGACAATTTTAACTATAGAATCTCTTTGTTCTGAAGCTAATATTTTCTCCGCAATTGAATCTGCTCATCCAGAACCTCTACTCTATGGGGTAACTGATGGTAAGGCTGTTGGAACATACTTAGAGCATAAGTTCAGACTCTATCTGAAAGATCGGTATGATTTTGCTGAAGGAAATTCAGCTATTGGAATTGATCTTCCAAGCTTACTGATAGATATCAAGGTCACAAGCATTAGACAACCACAATCATCTTGTCCATTTAAGTCAGCACGACAAAAGATTTTTGGATTAGGCTATGGATTAATTATTTTTGTCTATGATAAGACTGACGACAGCATAAATAGAACTGGGAACCTGAATATTCGGCATACAATTTATGTCTGTTCGGAAAGAACGGCTGATTTCCAAATGACTCGTGGAATTCACAATATCCTTAAAAATGAAGGTAATAAGGATGATCTGATAGCTTTTATGATTGATCGGAATTTACCTGTTGATGAAATTGAGTTATCAAATATTGCTGACGAGATAATCGCAAATCCTCCTATTCAAGGCTTTTTGACTATTTCTAATGCTCTCCAGTGGCGACTTCAGTACGGAAGAGTAATTGAACTAGCTGGGCAAGAAGAAGGATTAGTCGCAGTTTATAGGAATAACCCATGATTAAAAATATTGACAAAAAAGCGAAAATAGAATTTGGAGATTTTCAAACACCAATTGAGCTAGCAGAAAAAGTTTGCCAGCAGTTGATCCAACTTAATGTTAGTCCTGATGTAATTGTTGAACCAACTTGTGGAGTTGGGAGTTTTATTGATGCCGCTTCATTACGTTTCCCCTTGGCTAATAAAATTATTGGTATTGAAATAAACGCACAATACTTGCAGGAAGTTAGAAATAAGAATCAATACTCACAAGATCAAAGGATTGAACTAATACATAAAGATTTTTTTGAGGTTGATTGGCGATCCTACATAAAACAACTAAGTGGAGAAATTTTAGTGCTTGGGAACTTTCCTTGGGTAACCAATGCACAGCAAGGAATTATTAGTAGTGATAATTTACCGCAAAAAAACAACTTTCAAAAACATAACGGACTAGATGCAATTACTGGAAAAAGTAATTTTGATGTTTCTGAATGGATGTTAATACAGATTGTCCAATGTCTACAAGGTCACAATGCTTGTTTAGCAATGCTCTGTAAAACCTCAGTTTCAAGGAAAATCCTAAACTATATTTATTCTCAAAATCTTAACCTTACTTACTGTGCGAGCTATAAAATTGATGCCCAAAAATATTTTGGCGCAACAGTTGATGCTTGTCTATTATTTTGTCAGTTTGATCAAAGCTCAAAAAACTATTTCTGTGATGTATTTAATGATCTAGACCAATCAGAATACAAGAGAATAGAATATAGAAATAACATCCTAATTAGAGATGTTATTTCCTTTGAGAAATTTAGTAGTTTATACGATAAAAACCCTAAAAATAAATGGAGATCTGGCATTAAGCATGACTGTTCAAAAATAATGGAATTCCGTAAGATTGATGGTGCTTTTGTTAATGGACTGGGAGAATCTATTGATATAGAAGAAATTTATCTTTTCCCTTTAATTAAAGGTTCTGATATTGCTCAAAATAGAGTAGAAACTACTGATCGGTATGTTTTAGTAACTCAAAAATTTGTTGGTGAGTCAACTGAATATATTAAATTAGCAGCTCCCAAAACATGGGGATATCTAGAATCTCATTCCATGTACTTATCTAATAGAAAAAGTAAAATCTATCAAAAAAATCCTAAATTTTCAATTTTTGGTGTTGGCAAATATACGTTTGCATCATGGAAAATAGCAATTTGTGGACTCTATAAAAAGCTAGAATTTAGACTGATTAGTAATCTTGATAATAAACCTACAGTTTTTGATGATACTGTTTATTTTCTTAGTTTTAGTGAGGAAAAAGTTGCCATTGCTACCTTTAAATTATTAACCTCGGATCAAGTGATCTCCTTTTACTCATCTCAAATTTTTTGGGATGAAAAACGACCTATTAAATCAAGTATCTTAAATAGTTTGAATTTATCAGCATTACTAGAGGCAAATAAATGAAATTTCAAACAGTTAAGTATGACTCTTTATTTACGCGCTTAGATTTTCGATCTAAATCAGTTGCGATGTTATCTATTACCGTTCTTGCTTTTTTATGGGAAAGCCCGATCGCTGGTGGCATTTTGATGCTGAGCATGATAATTTCCTGCTTGTTTGCTGGAGTCAAGCTTAATTATTTAGGGGGAGTTTTTAAATTGATGATTCCTTTTTATATTTTCTTGATTTTGAGCATGGGCTTTTTTAATGTGGAACAGGTTAAGTTACTGGCGCATAAAACTGAATTAACGACTTTAGTAAGTCTACCTAATGCATGGTGGTTAATTGGCGGGGCAAAAATGAGTTGGGAAGGAACTCTCTATGGCTTGAATATCGTTTTTAAAACCTTGACGATGATTTTGGTAATTCCACTGGCAATTTTTACTACCGATGTCAATCAAATGACAGTAGGCATGGTAAGAGCAAAAATCCCTTACAAAATAGTATTTATATTCTCGTCAACCTTACGATTTGTCCCGCTTTTACTCGCAGAATCCCAGTCAATTATTGAATCACAACGATTACGGGGTTTAAACTTTGAGAAAATGGGATGGCTGCAAAAAGGGCAAGTGTATGCCAAGATTGCGATTCCTTTAATTTTAAATTCTCTCTCAAAGTCCCAAAAATTAGAGATCGTGCTGCAATCCAAAGCTTTTTCAGGGAGTTCTCAACGCACCTATCTCCATGAGTCTGCCTTAAAAACTGCCGATCGCCTACTGATGATTGCTTCCAGCTTGTTATTCGTCATAGCGATCGCCTTATATTTTGGCTTAGGTATTGGTAAATTTGCATGGTTACTCTATCCCTAGGGACAGAGAATTTGCGTCAATAAGAGAATGGTGGTGCTTCGCACCACCATTCTCTTATTGGCAACAGCTACTTAGTCATTTACTAACGTTTCTTGAGATGGATTTTTGATTGAATGATTTGATTGCCCAAATAATCATGCCAAAGGCTATACAGCAGGACAGAGCAACTAAGTTTTCTTGGATATGGGGAGAAATGAATACGATAAAGCCCTTATCTTTAATTAAAGCGGAGAAACTAGACACACAAAATGGCATGAGATATAACCTGAAAGTCTGCCAAGTATCTCGTTGCGTCGCTCCATTAGAAGAAATGCTGAGCATCAACCCCGTTCCTATTACCGCACTGATTCCAATGGAATTACTCCAGATCTTCGGGGAAGGATCAAAATAGAAAGAGACAATGACAACGTACCAGATTAGGTAGCACCAAAGTACTGACTTATCTAATTGGATTTCCGAAAAGTATTGAATCAGTTCTTTCATGGCTTTTCATTTATTTAAATTGAGATCAGGCTCTTGCGGAATTCATTACTTATTTGGCGATCGCAACTAACTGATAGCCTGCGGCAGCAGGCGCTACCACCGAAATAAAAATCAATGGCTCATCGCTGTTGTTAAAGACTCCATGCACACAATTAGGATAGGCAACTACCACATCCCCCGCGAGAATAGTCTTAGTATTACCAGATGTATCCAGATAATATTCACCCTTTCCCTGCAAAATCGTCCATGTATCCTGTCCGTTGGGGTGAATATGGGGAGAGATCTCTTGATTTGGCTGAATATACCAAGCGACGATCGCAGCCTCAGGAGATTCTGTGATAACCGAACGAATCGGTTCGCGATCGGTGGGTTGAAAAAATTCAGAACTCTGGAAAATTCTTTGGTGGCTCATTCTTGATTTCGAGGTCACTGATTGCTGAAAGCATTTGAATTATGGCATTGGGCTTGTGAGCAAACTGTTTCAGCAATCACTAAGTATAGCTGCCGCCAGTTTTGTTAGGACAAAATCAAAACCCCAAAGAGAGTTGCCGCGTGGAGCGCGGCAACTCTCTTTGGGGTTTTATATCCTGATACAGTTGGCGGCAGCTATATAGCTACAGTCACTTGACTTAGGAAAATCAAACCCCAAGAATTGACTGGCGGCGCTTCGCGCCGCCAGTCAATTCTTGGGGTTTATGTCTTAACTTGAAAACCCTTAAGTAGTTCGGCATAATTAAAAACAAAAACCAGAGGGCATACCGCCCGCTGCGCGGGCGGTATGCTCTTCTAGGTTTTAAGTTTACTTATGCCTAGCTACTTACTAGGTTTAGTTATACCAATTCACAAAAGTGTTGTCACACTTTTGTGAATTGGTATAACTAGATCGATCGCACAGGAACGTGATGTGCGCTTAAATAATCCTTGATTTCCGCGATCGTCAACTCTCCATAATGCAGTAACGAAGCTAATAAGGCGGCTTCAGCCCTACCTTCGGTAACTGCTTGCAGGATATGTTCGCAGTTGCCAGCTCCGCCCGAAGCGATCACAGGCACTTCCACTAAATCGGCAACTTGACGGGTAAGTTCCAGATCGTATCCCGCCTTTGTCCCATCCGCATCCATACTCGTTAGCAAAATTTCCCCCGCCCCGCGCTTCACAACTTCCTGCGCCCACCAAAGGGCATCAATTCCCGTATTCTCTCTTCCGCCACGCACATATACATCCCAGCCCATATTTTGAGGATCGTTCCTGCGTCTAGCATCGATCGCCACAACGATACATTGATTGCCAAAGCGATCGCTGCTGCGGTTAATCAAATCAGGATCACTGACTGCCGCCGAATTCATGCTCACTTTATCCGCGCCTGCCCTTAAAAGTTCGCGAATATTATCGAGATTGCGGACACCACCACCCACGGTTAGGGGAATAAATACTTGCTCTGCGGTGCGATAGACCACATCTAAAATAATATTGCGATCTTCGTGAGTAGCCGTAATATCTAAAAACACCAGTTCGTCAGCCCCTGCAAGGTTGTAAGCCTGTGCTAACTCTACGGGATCGCCAGCATCCTTCAGATCGACAAAATTTACACCTTTGACGACGCGACCCGCTTTAACATCCAGACAAGGCAAAATGCGTTTTGCTAGCATAGACTTTTCAAATTTTCCCAAAAAATCACAACAATCAGCCCCAGAACGAACATTTTACAGCGCTTTATGTTGTAATACCAATTCAAAAAATGGCGTTGCCATTTTTTGAATTGGTATTCTAGCTATATTCACTTAAGTCAGGATAACAAACCCAATAGAGAGTTGCAGCGCGAAGCGCTGCAACTCTTTATTGGGTTTGATTTTTGTCCTAACATTACTGACTATAGTTGTATAGCTACAGTCACTTGAATTAGGACAAATCAAAACCCAAGAATTAATTGGCGGCGCGAAGCGCCGCCAATTAATTCTTGGGTTTTATGTCCTAGTACACTTAGCGACAGCTATATAAGGATGGGCGGCGCAAAGCGCTGCCCATCCCCATTTTTCACTTTGCGATCGCCATAGTCTTGATTTCAGGAAAAACTAGAGGCTCATTTAAGGTCTGACTCATATTGCCAATAATGGCTTGTAAATAGACCCGTAACTGCTGAAATTTGACCACATTGGGTTGATAAGTGCCATCGGTTTCCAGTTCAAACAAACGTCCCGCAAATAATTCACTGCTGAGCGTGGGATCTTCCAAAATCACTGCATTTTCCGACTCTTGCCAAGGGAACAAACCTTCGGGTAGATCACCCTGCAAAATACTTAAAATGCGATCGCGGCAGACTTTGATATTAATTCCGCGTATTTGTAGCTGCTGAAGTAGCTGGGTGGGATTAACTGATTGCGTGAGGTTAAGGCGGCAGATTTCCTGTAACAGGAAGTAATCGGAATATTGCTGACGCGCAATGTCTTGGAGGTGGGGATAAAGGGGTGAAACCGCTAAACCATTTGCCACCATAGAAGTCGCTAGGGGGTCAATACTGGCATTAGGTAGTTTTTGCGCCAGCCACCGTGATAGCAAAGGAATATTCATCGTACTTCCTAATAGCAACACTTGACGGACATCTTCTCCCAAAATTCCCGCATTACTGAGAATTGCATTCAGTTCTCGATTGAGTCGTTGAATAAATGGTTGCAAAATTAAATTTTCCAATTCACGACGCAAGACAACTATCGGTTGCCCCATTAGCTCCTCGTTCCATTCATCAACACCAACATCGCCACCAAATGTTGACTTGATGCGATCGGCTAGTTCTAGCATTTTGCGACCAATATCCGAGCTCAAAAGATATTGCTGAAGGAGAACCCGTTGCGATATAGCCGAAGCACCAACCTCTGGCAAACTCAAGCGATCGAAATTACAGAGATGGCGATTAGGATTGGTAATTAACAACCAATGGGGATAGAACAACTGCACGACAATATCTTGACTAATACTAATTCCTGCATAGTCAAGACTGCGAACATGTAACTTCGAGCGATCCTTAGCATCAGTAAGCCCTTTAGCCAGACAGAGACTGGTCGTAATTGCCCCTGCATCGATCAGTAGCGTTACTTCCTCAGATATCTTCCGATCGTGGACTAGAGACAAAACTGGCGCGATCGCCTGTTCTACCGCCATCACCTGTTCCGCATGATTGACTAATTTTGCTTTCAAAATGGCTTCACGGACATTGAGAATATAAGTATCTGACCAGTTAGTAGGATAGCCAAAGACCACACTGCTTAGCTTTAATAAAATCAACCCCACATCAGGCAGTTTGGGATGATTGGCACGGGTTTGGATCTGCTCCAGTAGATTTTTAAGTGCGGCGACAAACCACCGCAAGCTGTTCTGATTCGATATAGACCATTGAATGATTGGTTGCCAAGCACTCACGCCGCGATAGGGCAAACCTAATTTGAGAAACTGTTTGAAATGCCCGATCGCAACTTCCCCATTTTCTAAGCCAGTAAGATGCGATCGCTTAGTCAGAACCCGCAGTTCCTTAGCGATCGGATCGTCTAAACTGCGATCGTCTGCCCACACCAGTTGGCATAGCATCTCCTCAGCATCATCTAAGTACAGGGGATATAAACGACCAGTACTCGCATTGAGCAAACTCGCCCTTATGGCGGTACTACCAAAATCCACACCTAAAATCCAAGTATCATCAAGACTATAGACCTCCTTCTCAGGTGGCGTAGGAATTAATGCTTTACTTTTTGATTCCAATACCAAAGAATCAATATCGAAAACATTTTCGCTCGTATCCGTAATGGGTGCTACCGATGACAAACCCAGTTGTTCGCGACGTTCATCAATTAACGGTTGAGCAAAGTTAAAGGAATTTAAATCCTTTAATAAATTATCCCATTCGCTATCGGCGACGGGAGTATGGGCATCATGCTGAGAATCGGCGAACTCATTCAGCAAGAAGTCGTCCTCAGCTTCCTCAAATTCATTCTCCAAATTCATAAAATCGGAGAGATCTTCAGCAGCCCCTACATTTGCAGGTTCAGGTGAGAGTTTTTTCTCATTAGTATCGGCAGTATCGGCAAGGTTATTCAGCTTTTCGTTTTCTAAAGAAGCGAAAAACTCATCGGCAGACAATTCAAAAGGTTCCGATGCAATATTATCTTTTGCAATATTATCTTTGGGAATATTTTCAGTTTTGCTGCTACCTGAGGGCTTAGATAGGAGGTTAGACTCGATCTGATCGAGCGCAGCAGTCCAATCATCCTCTTCCGCCTCAGCCTGAGAAGAGTTCATAGGCGGCTCTTCTAGTACTGTTAAAATCTCCTCAGCTACCGCAAATTTAGTCATATCGGACGTAGGCTCTTCTAGTACCGTTAAGATCTCCTCAGGCACAGCAAATTTAGTCATATCTGTATCGTCCAGCGAGACTATTGAGTCTTCCTGTACAAAACCTTGCAAAATTGTATCCAACTCTTCTTCGACATCCCTTGACACAAAAGGACTAATCGGCTCTTGGATGGTTGCTGCCCCAGCATCAAGCTTGCTATAGCCCTCCCTTGGGATTACCTGCATGGTGGTATCGTTTTCCTCAGGCTCATTTGCAGCATCGAAACCAAATAGAAGGGTATCAAGCTCGCTTTCATGATCTAGGTTGAGATCATTGCTGCGATCGTTACTGAGATCTATGCCGAGATCGTTACTGAGACTGTTACTGAGATCGTTGCCGAGATCTAGATTGAGATCAGTGTTGAGATCGTTGGCGTAGTTATTGCTATAGGCATTGTTATTAGTTGCAAAATTCGTGTTTTCGGATGCCGATTGCACAAATAATTCATCAAGCTCGTCACTAATGGTAAAGGGCTTAGATTGGTTGTATTTAGCGGCATTTTCGGCAATTACTTCCGCAAAAATTGCATCCATATCATCCTCGACCTTAGATACAGACTGAGGCGCAGTTGATGGGGACTCATCTCCAGCAGTTGTCTCAAAAAGTGAGTCAGGATTATCAAAGATCTCAGGAATATCATTCGATGCCGTCATCAATGGTGATGCAAATGGCGATGAAAATGGCGATGAAAATGGAGATAACTGCAAATCAGCAATATCTACAACAATTTCCGACTGTTCGTCGGTGCGATCGGCAAAGGAATTCGCAAAGCTATCAATAAATAAAGTATTTGGATTTTCGATAATTAAAGGTACTTCCAAAGACTCCTTTGATGTATTTTCTAGTTGAGATGGAATAGGCTCACTCGAATCATTAGCAGCAACCTCAATGATAGTGGGATAGGATTGAGATTCCGCAGCTTCCCAATTCGTCAAGGAATAAGGTGTATTACGAATAAACTGATCGAGGTTAGCCGCAATTAATGGATCCACTCCCCCCGCATTAAGTTGAGCCAGATCGGAACTTAGTTCATTGACCAATGAGTCTTCCCATTCACCAAATTCCGAAGTATCGTTACCTTTATTGGTAAGCAAAATCAGCGATTCGTCAGAATCATCGGCGTGATCGTTGCTAGAATTACTAAAGAACTGTTCGATTTTCGCGTCGATGTGACTGTCCGCACTATCTTTTTTGATAGCATCTAAATTGATTTCCGAAGCAATTGAATTAATTGGGGAATCATTAAAAATTTCTATTTCAGCCAGTGAATCATTAAGATCGTTCGATTTGGTCTGAACTGGCAATTTTGCCATGTCAATAGCTTCATTACCCAACCAAGATAATAAATCCTCATCCGCAGACACATCGACGAGGTTAGTTAATACAGGGCGTTTATTAGTTTCCTCTAACCATTGCAGCAGTTCGGGATTGTCAATTAATTCGCCAGAATCGCTAATTACATCCTTATCATTCGCGTCATTCGCGGAAAAATTTAAAGCTAGTAATTCAAAATCATGATCTTCACCTTCTTTTGCTATGGTCGATCGCGGTATGTCGAAGGTCTCTACAAGTTGGGTAGCCGCTTCCACATCAAAATCAGGATTCAACTCACGGGCGGCGATCGCACTTTGAGGATCGAGAATAATGCTTGTGCCAAAACCAGCGAGATCGATTAAGGGATCGGTGGCTAGCTCCGTAGCGGTCTGCTCGTCAGAAACTGGTTGAACTGGTTGCTCAAATAACGTATCCGAGGAAGCCCCTAAGATGCTCTCCAGTTCAAAAACTTCCGCGCCCAGCATCGTCTCTGAAGTATCTACAACCCGATCTTCAGACGTAGAAATTGGAGATTGGGTAGTTTCCGCAGGCAAGTCTAAATCTAGCTCTGGCGTTAATGAGTCAAGAGCGCTGTCCCCATCGCCAGAGGTTGCCATGTCCAGTAAGGCAATTTCAGAGTTTGAGGCGGCAAAGGGCTCACTGAATTTTTCACCAAGTTCATTAAATTCACTAAATTCATTAAGTTCACTAAGTTCATTAAATTTTGCGGCGGAAGGCTCGGCGATCGTTTCGCCAAACTTATCTCCCGCTAATAAAGCATCGATCAAATTTTCATCAGCAGGTTCGGAAAAAGTTTCAAGGTATCGGGCGGGAATATCATCGGGCAGTTCGGGCAATATCACTTCTTCATGAAGTTCTGGATCGGAGCCCTGTGGCACAAGCTCAGACTGTTGCTCAATCCGCTCAACTAACGCATTAATTAAAGCTTCCCCTTTCTGTTCGAGGGTTTCCATATGCCCAAGTTTGGCGGAGATCGATGTTTGATAGCCTTGGATTTCCTGTTCTAAGGAACGAAAAGTAGTATTAAACATTTCATCAAGATGCATCAGGAAGCGATCAGTTTGCTCCTGCACCCTGTTGACAAATTCTGTGGGTGGGGTTTCTGAGACGGGATTAACTGGAGCCGCCGCAGACAGATTGGCTAAATTATTTTGAAGGCTTTGGGAAAGGGTCTGATTCACACTCTCTGCAACAGTTGTTGCCATTGTTTGCTGCATTGTTTGCTGCATTGTTTGCTGTAGAGAATCAGAAATCTGATCCCGCACGTAATTATCAACCGATCGCAGCGACCGATCCAATGCTTCTTGCTGCGTAGCCTGAAATTCTTGAAACTGTCTCATCCAAGTTACGCGATCGGCTTCTAACTGCGAAATTTCAGCATTAAGTTTTTGCTTTTGTTGGTTTAAGGTTATTAATTCTTGACTTATTTGCGATCGCTGTTGAGATTCGACAATTTTATTTAAGTTAGCGGATATTTCACCCACCATCAGCGCTCTTTCTACCGCAAGTGTTTGGCTAACTGCTTGTTGGACTGACTCTTTGACAACTTGTTGCAATGTCTGCTGAATTGCTTGCTGAAGCGAAGCAATCAGGCGATCGTTGACAAATGAATTGGACTCAGGTGTACCATTCGTCATTATGCTATTCTCCTTTGTCAAGTTAGATTCAGTGCCAAATAGGTTGCTAACTACTGGGCTAACTAATAGGGGTGACGATGTCTCTAGTTTATCTGTTTTAAATTTTCCTGTGCCATCTTCTTGGATATTTATACCATCAAGCCCGTACGCCTCCCCATTCCCGTCACGGTTAGTTAACTCACTTGACTGTGTTTGCCCCTGTAGGCGCGTTACTAAAGCCTGATATTGCTGCTCCAAATTACCCAGTAGCGAGTCATCGGTTAAACCCTCAAGATGCGATCGCAACTGTTTTAGCTGCTCTCTCTGATGGATCGTATCTGGGGATGCTTTTTTAGACACCGAACGCACTGGTCGGCTAAGCAATGTATTGATTTCATCAATCAAACTATTAATCAGTACTTTTGACATAACACCCCCTACAAGACCTCCATAATGACAGCTTAGGGTAATTTAAATAACTACCAAAATTTGTTGACAAAATTGATAGGCAAATAGGCTCCTAAATGAGCTACACTCTAAAGCCAAATTTGTTAGCAGACAATAGCACACATCTTTCCCAGTTTTTTGCTAATATCTTGGCGATTTTTCTATAATTTTTTGTGAGTTTCTGGCGAAGATGACTATGAAAAACAAATCGCATGTTTCTCCGACTTGTTCTATGGCTCCGCCATTACTTAGATTCACTAACTACTTACTGCTATCAGCGATCGCAACTTTATCAACAATGGCGATCGCTGGTGCTGGGTTTGCAGAGCGTCGCGAGGTAGATATTCGCCTACTAGTGAATCAAGATGAGGGTTTTACTGTGATGACCCGTAAAGCCGAAATACTAGCGCGATCGGCAGCTCAACGGACATTTGACCGCGAAGTTTTGGTTTCTGATGTATCGGTGAAGGTTACCGCGCAAAATCTCAATCAAGATCAAGCGGCAATTATTCTCCAAATGATCGTGTCCCGCCGCGATTGGACAAGTCGTCCCGATCCGAAAATATGGTCAACCTACTTTCCCATGGCAAAAGCACTTTTGGGTATTCAGTAACATTAACGTGAGTCCGCGATAATTTGAAATGGGCTTGGAGAAAGGGTTTGCTACGCAAACCCTTTCTCCAAGCCCAAAAGTAAAAGCCTTGCTACGCAAGGCTTTTACTTTTGGGCTTTTTAAATTTGCCAGCTTAACCCGAACTGACGTTATCTATAGCAACGTAAGGTTTGCTTAGGAAATATAGCTACAGTCACTTGACTTAGGACAAAATCAACCCTCAAGAAAAGAATGGTGGCGCAAAGCGCCGCCATTCTTTTCTTCATTTTTGTACAGCTATAAAAAAGGGGACGTTATACGTCCCCTTTTTTATTTATTCAAACCGATACTAGAACGAGAATACAGTTCTCAAAGTACCGACAAAAATGGTAGCGCCAGATGTGTTGTTAGGATTGAAGATGAATTGAACATCAGGAGTGATGCGAATATTGTTGGTTACAGGGAAGTTGTAGAAAGCTTCCAAGTTGGTTTGACTTGCGTTGCCAACATTGCTGTCAATGAAAGGCTGACCAACAGCGATCGCTGCCATTGCACCTTCCTTAAACAAGTCAGGGAATGCAAGCCCAGCCATCCAAGTTTGAGGGCTGAGGTTACCTGCGGTGGTGGTGTTTGTACCAGTGAACAGAGTACGAGTGTAAGCTGCGGTAGTAGCACCAATACCACGGTTATCAATAGTACCAAAGCCATAACGACCGAATATAGCGATACCCTTAGTGAACTTCCACTCTAGGTTTACACCAGCAGCATTGACGTTAGCATTGTTGACAGCACCATTGGTATACTGCAACTTGATGGCGAAGGGCTTGTCACCATTAGCATTCTTAGGAGCAAATTCAAGTTCGCCAGTTAATTGATAGGCATCACCGAATAGACCACCATTGGTAACACCATTGGTAGCAGCTTGGGCTCCGTTACCAGCTAAGTAAAGGGCGCGGGCGGTGAAAGAACTCTTACCGATGTTCCAGTCGATCGCTGCACCAGCACCACCTGTTTGACCGTTCACCAATACCATTAGAGGGTTATTGATGAAGAAAGTGGATGCAAAGTCTGCGGATTCATCATTAGCAAAGCTATTGGTATCGATGTGATCGTAAGCATGCATCACAGGACCGAGGGAGATGCGAGCATCACCAAGGTTAAAGTCGTAGCGCAATTTAGCAAGGGTAAAGGTAGAACCACCTGTCAAGCCCGTATAGTCTTGACCGTAGGTTTGGAAACCAATATTGCTGCTTACACCATTTGTACCAGTGGTCGAACCAGCACCGAATACACCAGGAATGCTTTGGGTTCCGTTACCAACTTCTAGTCTGGTTTTCAACAGGTCGCTACCTGTGAAGCTGGTGTTGAGGTCTAAGCGAACCCGACTAGAAACGAAGATATTGCTATTGCTAGGAGTACCCGAATTGCCACTGCCACCCTGTACAGAGAAAATGGCACTTCCCGAAAGTTTGGTAGTGGTGGAGAACTGTTGAGCTTCGAGCTTAGCAACCTTAGCGTCAAGAGCATCTACACGTCCACGAAGGGTAGCGAGTTCAGCTGCAAACTCTTCTTGAAGCTTTTGCAGGGTGGCGAGGTCAGCCTTGCTAACCTTGTCGGCAAGCCCTGCGGAAATGATTTCATTAATTTTGTCTAAACAAGCATTCAAACCTGCGGCGAACTCATAACGGCTGGTGGCTTGCTTACCACGGAAAGTACGATCAGGATAACCAGCGATACAACCGTAACGCTCTACCAAGGACTGCAATGCAGTGAAAGCCCAGTCGGTAGGCTTAACGTCGCTAAGTTGAGATACCGAAGTTACATTTTGAGCAACTGGATCATTGTTGATAGCTTGGCTAACTTGAGAAACGCCAGTTTCAGCAAATGCGGGTGTTGCTGCAACAGCACCAATAACACCCAAAAGACCGAGGCTACCAGCTAAATTCAAAGATACTTTTTTCATCATTCCACTCCTCACGAGAGTAAATTTTAATTTGTGCAATATTTTAGTATGCAATCAACCGAGTTAATTCTCGACCCTTACGCCATCGATAAAACGCGGGCTTAACCTTAGCCGATAACTTAAGTATCTGTAAATATTTAGTAGAACCTAGTTGGAAAATACCTGTTTACTACCATAAATATTACTAAGCTAGATTACATACGATATTGATATTAATTTGTATAGAGCATAACACACGTAGTTTGCAAATTTGGTCATTCCATCGGGTTATCTTGAAAATACGCGATAAGTATTAATCCCGATCAAGCTAAAAACTATATAAGCGATCGCTATACTAAGGTTTTTAGCCTGAGCTTTTTATGTCCATACCCGATCAAATGCCAGATTTAAGTAACATTGCTCAACAACTAGACAGTGACAATTCCCGCGATCGCCTCCGCGCCTTAGTTTCTTTGAGGGATCTATCGCCCGATGAAGCAGTACCTTTAATCTTAAAGGTGATTGATGATGAAAACCTCCAAATCCGATCAATGGCAGTATTTGCCCTAGGGCTAAAGCATACGGAGGATTGTTTTCCAGTATTAGCCAGAATTCTAGAAACCGAAAATGATTATGGGATCCGTGCTGATGCCGCAGGGGCGATGGGATATTTACAGGACAATCGAGCTGTCGAACCTCTGCTTAGGACTTTTTATGAAGATACAGAGTGGTTGGTGCGGTTTAGCGCAGCCGTATCTCTGGGGAATTTAGGTGATATTCGCGCCTACGATGCTTTAATTCAAGCCTTAGACAGCGACGAAACAATGCTGCATCAAGCGGCGATCGCGGCTTTAGGTGAGGTAGGCGATCTGCGTTGTGTGGATCAAATTTTGCGATTTGCTCAGTCTGAGGATTGGTTGACCAGACAGAGATTAGCCGAGGCTTTGGGGCATTTAAAATGTGAAAAGAGTCTGTCAGCCTTAAACTACCTCGTCAAAGATCCCCATCCACAAGTTGCATCAGCCGCAAAATTTGCGATCGAGCGGATTAATCCCAATTAATATAGTGTCGGTGCAAAGCACCGACACTATATTAATGATGGCAAGATAAATTTGCGATCGGCAATCAAGGGTAATTAAATATGACAGTGATTTTAGCGGGTGATATTGGTGGGACTAAAACCCTTTTACGTCTAGCTCAAAAAGATGCCGATGGATTTTCGATCCTGTTTGAAAAGCGTTTTGCGGGCGCTAGCTATCCTAGTTTTGCAGATGTTTTAAGAGAATTTCTTGCTAACGCCCAAAATAATTTGGGTGATTTACCAAATTTATCATCGGCTTGCTTGGGGATTGCGGGTCCTGTGCGCGATCGCCGATCGCAGTTAACCAATCTCGGTTGGTCTTTTGATAGCGATCGCCTTGCCGAAGAATTTCATATTGCTAACGTGAGCTTGATTAATGATTTTGTGGCGGTTGGCTATGGTGTTTTAGGATTACAGCCCCATGATTTGCATACCTTGCAGGATGGGCAAACTGTCAACCAAGCCCCCATTGGTGTCATTGGGGCGGGGACGGGTTTGGGTGAAGCATTTTTGGCATGGAATGGCGATCGCTATGAGGTATATCCCACAGAGGGCGGACATACGGATTTTGCCCCCAGAAATGCCTTAGAAATTGAATTATTGCAATATCTACTCAAGCGCCACGATCGCGTATCAGTAGAGCGCGTCGCGTCAGGAACAGGAATTGTGGCGATTTATCAGTTTTTGCGCGATCGCGCCGCTGCCCCTCCTGAATCCGCAGCAATTGCCGAAAAAGTGCGGCTCTGGGAATCGGGAGATACAGATTCGGGCGCGGCATCGGCGATCGCTGATGCTGCATTAGCTAATTGTGGAGTTAATAGTGAGACTAATATTGATCATCTAGCCACGCAGACAATGCAAATGTTTGTAGAGGCTTATGCTGCCGAAGTTGGTAATTTAGCTTTGAAATTAATTCCGAATGGGGGCTTGTATATTGCGGGTGGCATTGCTCCCAAAATATTGCCTTTACTCCAAGACGGAACGTTTTTGCAGATTCTTAAAACCAAGGGAAGAGTCAGCCCTGTTTTAGAAGATATTCCCATTCATATCGTGCTTAATCCTGAAGTGGGGCTGATTGGAGCTATGCTTTATGGGGCTAGCCTCTGAATTTGCCATGATTGTTCTTCTTGTGGTGTATATAGAAAGCGATCGTGTAAGCGATTGGTACAACCTTGCCAGAACTCAAAACTATCGGGAACAACCCGATATCCGCCCCAAAAATCAGGCAAAGGTATCTCTCCATCTAAAAACTTTTGTTTAATCTGTTCAAATTGCATCAGCAAAAGTTGGCGAGAAGAAATTACGGAGCTTTGCTGAGAACTCCAAGCGCCTAATTGGCTACCTCTAGGACGAGAGGTAAAATATGCTAATGATTCGGCTGTAGTTACTTTTTCGGCTGTTCCTGTAATATGTACTTGCCTTTGGAGAGGCAACCAAGTAAACAGAATCGATACTTTAGGATTTATCTCAATTTGACGAGCTTTCCGACTTTCATAATTGGTAAAAAACACTAATCCATCGCTATCAAAATATTTCAGTAATACTGTCCGCATAAATGGCTGCCCCTGTGCGGAAACTGTCGATAGGGTCATGGCATTTGGTTCTAATAGCTCGGCATTACAAGCTTGCTGAAACCATTTTTCAAATTGTTTAAAGGGATCGTCATCCAGATCTTTGCGTCTTAGTTCCCCTTGTTTATAATCTTCTCTTAAGGCATGAATATCCATTTTTAACTACTCAAGTTTTAACTACTCAATATTGGGATTGTAAAGAACGACATTTTCTTGCTCGTTAGGATCGTTACGGGAAACGATCGCATGGGCTGGCTCGGTATCACTAAGATTATGGGGTTGATGGGGGACACCTGCGGGAATAAACAGGAAATCACCAGCTTCATTAATTACCGATTGACTCAGCCCTTGACCATAGCGAGTTTCTACGCGACCCTTGACCAAATAAATAGCAGTCTCATAATCACGATGAAAATGTGGCTCGGCTGCACCACCTGCGGGAATGATCACCAAATTCATCGAGATTCCCTTTGCTCCTGCTGTAGCACCAGAGATCCCCACAAAGTAGGGTAGCTTTTGCAATGTGGCGGTTTCGCGATCGGGACGTACTGTGATGATCTGGCTTGAGTAGTCGGGTAATTGCTCAGAATCAGAATTAACCATAGCAATTGATAAGGCGATCGATAAGTGTTTGTTAGTATTGGCTGCACTTGCAAGAAGTACTAGCTTCACCCTTAATCATATACTCATCAAAAAAGTTAGGATAGTAAGCCCTAAGTAAGTTTTTGGTAACTCTTGCAAATCAGTATGCGATCGCAAAGAGCATTTTACGCTCAATGATTTAAAGGTTTGCAAAATCATTCTTTTCAGCGATCAATTTTCTGCTAGATAAATGCTTCCCAAAAATTGTCGCTTTCACTGCCAGCTAGAGGTAAGTTTTATTTTCTCTTGTAAATATCTCCTCTAAAGTCGATCTCATAAATTAATAACTCTTCAACGGTTGCACAAAAAATAACTCTCAGTTTACCTACACGCATTCTTTGGTAGCCTTTCCATTCACCCTTGAGATTTTTAATGTCTAGTTCTTGAAAGGGAAGTGAACCACTTTCTTCAATGGAGAGTACAAGCGTTTTCAGCTTTTCCCGTATTCGCTCTTGGTCGGTTGAGGATAGAGCATTTAAGAATTTGATTGCATTTTTGCTGAATTTAACTTTCATGATTTGATCCAGTCGGTCATGTCAATAAATTCTTCGGGAGCATATTGTGATGGGGCGGCAAATTTTGCTTCGATTTCGTGGATCTCTTTGTCGCTGACAAGGGGGATTAGGGCAAGAAAAAGAGATAAGCGTTCTTCTCTCAAGACTTCGCGAACACTTTGCTTGATAATGTCTCTAAGCATTTGGGCTTCCATAGTTGTATCTCCTGTCATAAGTTTATGCCTAAAATTTGCAATTGTTGATTTATCCAAATTCTCAACACCTTTGAATCAAAGGTGTACACATAAGTTATTGGCTATATCTTGAGTTACTAAAGATCCCCCTCAATCCCCCTTAAAAAGGGGGAAGAAGAAAATTCTCCTCGCCTTTTTAAGGGGGGGTGGGGGGGATTATCCTCTCTAGCGCCTCACAAACACTTTCAAACTTATTTAAAACTTGCTGATTAGTAAATCGAATTATCTTGATCCCATAACCTTCTAATCGTTGAGTTCTCTCTTGATCATAGTCTTTGCCTTCATCGCTATAATGCCCCTCGCCATCGACTTCAATAACTAGTTTGAGGCTAGGACAATAGAAATCAGCAATGAAGTAATCAATCGGTCTTTGTCGATAAACTTTGAACTTGAATGTTCTTAAATATTGATGCCAAAGTTTTCTTTCGGCGGGTGTCATATTTTTCCGCAGTTCTTTAGCTCTAGGAATTAGAGCAGGATTATAGGGAAGATGAAAATCAGTTTCATATAGCATCGTTTTCTCCCCCTAAAACTCTTCTCACTTTTTTTAACGCTTCACTCTTCTCCCCCCTTTTTAAGGGGGGCTGGGGGGGATCTATAACCTGCAACGTAGCTACTAGATTAATTTCTACAAGCTTATATTCTTGATATATGGTTGTTTTGTGGAGGAGAGATGGAAGAAAATCTGCTTCGTTTAGCATGGTTGATCCCCCCCAGCCCCCCTTAAAAAGGGGGGAGAATTTTTAATTTCTAAGTTTTTTAGTTGCTGGTTTATCCAATTAATTGCTACTTCTTCATTTTGCTCTATCGCCTTTTCTACTCCAGTTTTAGCAATTTCAGGAGTTGACTTGATATCCTTCCCCCGCACCAAACACTTAATATAAGGCACATTCCCCTTAGTACTTGCCTTTAAAAAAATAGACTGCTCAAGCCAATCCACCTCATCAGGCTTAAACTGTGAAAGCTTATACTCAGAATCTTTCAGGATATCGGATAGGTTCATCAGGGGCAAAAGGTATCATCTATAAAAGTGTTGTCTGTCATAGAGTGTAGCCTAATTGCGAGAAATAAATAAGTATTAGGTTGGGGTGCGATCGCTAAATTCCCAAACTGAGATATAAAGCGATCGCAATATTCAGCAAAAAAAGTTAAGATGGTAGACTCTAAGTAAAATTTTTGTAACTCTTGTAATAAATTAAGGTCACGACATCAAGTTATGGATGCAGTTGCAGTAAAGCCCAGCGATATTAAACCTAGTGATATCCTGCGGCAAGCCGATACCGAAAAACTAGCGCGGATTCGCCACACCTGCTCCCATGTGATGGCAATGGCAGTTCAAAAGTTATATCCCGATGCTAAGGTGACTATCGGCCCTGCAACTGAGAATGGCTTTTATTACGACTTCGATCGCAAAGAGCATTTTACCCCCAGTGACTTAAAGGCGATCGCTAAGGAAATGAAGCGGATCATCAAGTGGAATCAACCCCTTGTGCGTCAGGAGTTGCCCCGTCCTGAGATGCTTACCGAAATCGAGAAACTCAACGAGCCTTACAAAATTGAATTATTAGCTGCCATTCCTGAAGGGCAAAATATCAGTCGCTATTTTATCGGCGATCCCGAAAAGTTTGAAAAACAACCTTGGTGGGATTTATGTGCTGGTCCTCACCTAGATGCTACTGGGGATATTAATCCTGATGCCTTTGCCCTCGAAAGCATTGCAGGAGCCTACTGGCGCGGCGATGAAAAAAATCCAATGCTGCAACGGATTTACGGCACGGCTTGGGAAACCCCCGAACAATTACAGGCGTATCATGCCATGCTCGAAGAAGCCAAACGCCGCGATCACCGCACCATTGGTAAAGATTTGCAACTATTCAGCATTCAAGAGGATGCAGGTGGTGGTTTGGTATTCTGGCATCCCAAGGGCGCAATCATCCGTAATATCATCGAAACCTTCTGGAAAGAAACTCACGTTCAGAATGGTTACGAGTCAGTCACTACGCCTCACATGGCAAACTTAGACCTGTGGAAGATCTCAGGGCATAACGACTTCTATCGCGAAAGTATGTTTCAGCCGATGGAAGTGGAACATCAGGTTTATCAGCTCAAGCCGATGAACTGTCCCTTCCATGTGTTGATTTACAAAGATACGCTCCATTCCTATAAGGAATTCCCCATTCGCTATGCCGAGTTGGGTACGGTATACCGTTACGAGCGCTCTGGCACAATGCATGGTTTGATGCGTGTACGCGGCTTTACCCAAGATGATGCTCACATCTTCTGTACGGAAGAACAAATTGAGCAGGAAATTCTCGGCGTTCTCAATCTTGCGGAATTGATTCTCTCGACCTTTGGTTTTGAGAATTATGAGATCAATCTTTCCACCCGTCCCGAAAAATATGTCGGTTCCGATGCGATCTGGGAAAAATCTACGGAAGCTCTTAAGCAAGCCCTCAATCATAAGGGTTGGAACTACGTGATTGATGAAGGTGGCGGCGCTTTCTATGGGCCAAAGATCGATATCAAGATCGAAGATGCGATCGGTCGTCGTTGGCAATGTTCCACCATTCAGTTAGATTTCAATCTGCCCGATCGCTTCAAGATGGAGTACGTCGGCGAAGATGGTGTGCGCCATCAACCGATCATGATTCACCGTGCCCTCTTCGGTTCCGTCGAGCGTTTCATTGGCGTATTGATTGAGAACTATGCGGGTGACTTCCCCCTCTGGTTAGCGCCAGTACAAGCAAAATTGATTGCTGTCTCTGATGGACAAATGGAATATGCCGAGCAAGTTGCTGCCCAAATGAGAGCCGCAGGTTTGCGCGTGCAGCTAGACCATAGTGGCGATCGCATGGCGAAGCAAATCCGCAAAGCCGAGATGGATAAAATCCCCGTGATGGCAGTCATCGGCGCGAAGGAAGTCGAATCTGGCACTCTCAGCATCCGTAGCCGTAAGCATGGTGAACTAGGCGCGATCGCCATTGACGAAGTGATTAGCAAAATGCAAGCTGCAATTAGCGATCGGACTTGGTTCTAACTTGTTTCTAAATTGTTTCTTACAGCAATTATCGATCAAAGGAACCACAAGGAAATTTTTGAAAGCGTTGCAAAGCAAAGCTTTCAAAAATTTCCTTGGTTTGGGTTTGAGCGCAATGCACTGTAAGTAAAACTGTAAGTAAAGCGGATATTATGCTAAGGATGGGCAGCGCAAAGTGCCGCCCATCCTTACCTAGTGACTGTAGCCATAATACTGAATTTTTAGGATATCGCCTCCGCCTTCAGCACCAATGCCCCAAGTCCTGATATGATCGTCAGGCAGAATCACCGTTAACAGATTAACGAATTTCTAGCGAACATCCCTACCGAACATCTCCAGCAATATGCGTCTATCTCAAATGCTCTGGGTCACTCTGCGTGAAGACCCTGCCGAAGCAGAACTCACAAGTCACAAATTATTATTGCGTGCGGGCTACATCAGGCGCGTAGGTTCGGGCTTGTATGTGTACTTGCCACTCATGTGGCGCGTTTTGCAAAAGATCTCGGCGATCGTGCGCGAAGAGATGAATGATACGGGAGCGCAAGAATGCCTGTTAACGCAACTACAACCAGCGGAACTGTGGCAGGAGTCAGGACGTTGGGATACCTACACCAAAGCCGAAGGGATCATGTTTGCCCTCACCGATCGCGCCAATCGTGAAGTTGGCTTAGGTCCCACCCATGAAGAAGTTATTACGGCGATCGCTAGGGATACGATCCGTTCCTATCGCCAACTCCCCCAGCATTTATATCAAATCCAAACCAAGTTTCGCGATGAGATCCGTCCTCGTTTTGGCTTGATGCGCGGTCGCGAGTTCATCATGAAGGATGGCTACTCTTTCCATGATAGCGAAGAGAGCCTCAAGGAAACCTATTACGCCATGGATCGCGCCTATCGGAAGATGTTCGATCGCTGCGGGCTCAAATTCCGCGCTGTCGAGGCAGACTCAGGAGCGATCGGCGGTTCGGGTTCGCAGGAATTCATGGTTCTTGCCGAAGCTGGGGAAGATGACATTCTCTTTACAGAAGATGGTAGCTACGCGGCCAATGTGGAGAAAGCTGTATCTTTACCCCCCGATGCAGTTCCTTCGCATTTCGACAAGTTTGAAAAAGTACATACTCCCAAAGCTGGCACAATCGAGGCTGTGGGTAAAATGCTGAAATGCGACCCCACCCAAGTAGTCAAACAAGTTCTCTATCAAGTCATCTATGACAATGGCACAACGGTTCTAGTCCTAGTCAGCATTCGCGGCGATCGCGATGTCAATGAGGTGAAGTTGCAGAATGAGCTAACCAAGTTAGCAGGTAACTACGGTGGTAAAGCCATTATCAACCTCCAAGTTGCCGATGCCGAATCTCAGCAAAAATGGGCGCATTCTAAACTCCCGCTCGGTTTCATTTCCCCAAGTCTGGATGATTCCTATATTGATAAGAGTTCGGGAGTTAACCCTAAATTGCTGCGCTTAGCCGATCGCACCACTGCCGATCTACAGAACTTTGTCACGGGAGCGGATGAATCCGACTATCACGTGGTCGGTGCAAATTGGGGCAAGGATTTCCCCTTGCCTGCCGTTGTCAATCTCGATAAGGCAAAAGCAGGCGATCGCGCTGTTCACGATCCTTCCCAAATCCTGCAAACCGCCAGAGGCATAGAAGTCGGGCATATCTTCCAATTGGGAACCAAATATTCCAAGGCGATGAAGGCAACTTACACCAACGAACAAGGCGAAGAATTGCCGCTCGTCATGGGTTGCTATGGGTTAGGCGTATCGCGTCTCGCTCAAGCGGCGGTCGAGCAGTCCTACGACAAAGATGGCATTATCTGGAACAAAGCGATCGCTCCCTATCATGCGATCGTCACCGTACCGAATATTGGCGATGTCAAGCAAATGGAAGTTGGCGAAAAGCTATACGATGCCCTCAAGTCTGCGGGTATAGAGGTCTTACTCGACGATCGCGACGAGCGGGCTGGCGTGAAGTTCAAGGATGCCGATCTCGTTGGTATTCCCTATCGAGTAGTCACGGGTAAAGCGATCGCCGATGGCAAAGTGGAAATTGTCAATCGAGCTACCAAGGTCGCAACTTTAGTTGAGATTGAAGCCGTAGTGACCTACTTACAAAGCGAACTAAGTTAACATCAGTTCGGGTTATTACAGCGCTTTGCGCTTAAATCCAAACCAAGAAAAATCTTGAAAGCGTTGCGAAGCAACGCTTTCAAGATTTTTCTTGTGGTTCGTTTGATCAATAATTGCTGTAGAAAAAACAGAGGCTATGCCGCACGCTGTACGACATAGCCTCTAATACCAATTCACGAAAGTGTGACAACACTTTTGTGAATTAAACACCAAACCCAGTAAGGTTTTGAGATTCCCAAAATGGCAACGCCATTTTGGGAATTGGTATAATTTAAATTTTATTCCTCAAGTTGCTTCATTTCTTGATTGGAAGTTAGCAGATACTTATTCACTTCTTCGCCAATTTTATCGTTACCCGCAGTTTTAGAGATAAATGAAGTAGCTCCCACCAGCTTCGCTCTAAAGCGATCGATTAACGAATCATTACTCGTCAAAATGAGAATTGGCGTATCCTTAAAATCTGGAATTCGCCGAATTTGAGCGCAGAGTTCATAGCCACCAACGATTGGCATAACTAAATCTAAAATAATCATCTCTGGTTTATATTCCACAAGTAAAGGCAATACGTTAATAGAATCGCGAATTCCTAGGAAGCCAAAACCGAAGCCTCTCACAATCTGTTCGATAGTCGCACATACTTGGTTGCTATCATCGACACAGGCGATCAGCGGTCTTGCCATCATTTCTATTCTTTTCGGTTTACTATGGCTCTTATCAGGCAATTGGGCAGGTTCGTTTACTTCATTGAGGGAAAGCGAAGCAATGGGCGATTGAATATCACTAACTTCCACTAGCCCGACCATACCACGGTGATAATACGCCATTAACGATTGCACGAGGGTTAGTAAATCCTTTTTCATCCATGTCGATAACTCCCGTAGCGATCGCCTGCCATCGAGAATGGTAATCAAGGTTTTATAGGTCAAATCCGAGGCTTCTTCCTTAAGTTGTCCAGGTCTTTTGATCCAAGGGGCAAGATTTGGGGAAAAATCGGCAACTCCCGCTTTACGCCATGTCAGCCACTCTTGTCGGGCATACTCGATCGCATGTTCGGCATGGATCAGGGAGATGACAGGAGTTAGCTCATCTTCAAAATCACAATAGTAGGTAATCTTATCGTTCGCCGCACATTGGATGATATCAAATAGTACTTCTTGAACAAAACCTTCAATAATTGGCGTGATTTGCTCACGGGTAATCACCATCCTTTTCATTAAGATGACTAGTACGTGATAATCCCAGAGTCTCAACTCTTCAACGGTGCGAAAGGAAATTTTATTAAAGTCTATCTGTAGCTTATACTGCCCCATCAGTCTACGCCAGCGGCGGTGACTATGAGCCCCACCCGTAGCCCACACTAACCTACCATGACAATAGTAGATACTCCATTTGTAATCTTTGACACTATGCAGTTCCAGCTTGCCCGTAAACTGCTTGCGACCATAGCCACGTAACTGTTCAACAAGGCTATAAACAGCTAGATTATCTGTATCCATGCGTCGTCTACACGTCCTATGAGATAGAGCTTTATTGTTTCAAAGACGGAAAAATTTACTTTTTGACTTTATTTTCAAGATATGCAAGATAGGCTGGCTATTAAAAGCTTACCTCTGACAAACTTATACTCATAAAGAATACAGCAATTCCCATTATCAAATCGTTTTTTGAGTTTTCGGCTAGCAATTCCTAGCATTTAATCAATTTTACTGATCGGTTTTACTGATCGGTTTACTGATCAGTTTGTTGATCGGTTTATACCAATTCACGAAAGTGTGACAATACTTTTGTGAATTCAACACCAAACCCCGTAAGGTTTTGAGATTCCCAAAATGGCAACGCCATTTTGAGAATTGGTATTACTGATTAGTGGGGATTATGGCGGCTGTTAATTTCGTAGGAAAAGCTCCTCAAGGAAGTTATACCAACTCCCAAAAGTGTAGCTACACTTTTGG
Source organism: Pseudanabaena sp. UWO310 (assembly GCF_006861605.1). Lineage (NCBI taxonomy): Bacteria > Bacillati > Cyanobacteriota > Cyanophyceae > Pseudanabaenales > Pseudanabaenaceae > Pseudanabaena > Pseudanabaena sp. UWO310. The sequence continues at coordinate 50,283 of NZ_SELU01000021.1, forward strand.
GAGTTGAAAACCAAACCCAGTAAGGGTTTTAACATCACAAAATGGCTATGCCATTTTGTGATTTGGTATTACACCTAGATATCGCAAATATAAATAGTTTAGGAGGAAACCTATTTTATGGTTAATTTTCCCAACTATCCCCAACTATAAGTAGCTAGACGCAATTAGATATAAACCTGCGGCGCACTTACAGCGTGCGCCGCAGGTTTTATATCTGGCTATTATGCCCAGCTACTTAGATAAAATCAAATTTAGATAAAATCAAATATAGCTGTCGCCAAGGGTACTAGGACATAAACCCCAAGAATTGAGAGGCGGCGCGAAGCGCCGCCTCTCAATTCTTGGGGTTTGATTTGTCGTTAAGTCGAGTGACTGTAGATATAAGTAGCTGAGCATAAAAAATTTCCCTCCCAACCAACGTTAGCTTCGCCTCCGCTCAACTAATACCAATTTCCAAAATGGCAATGCCATTTTGGAAATCTCAAAACCTTACTGGATTTGTTTTTTAATTCACTGAAGTGTTGGCTCGCTTCAGTGAATTGGTAAGTAGTTCGGCATAATTAAAAACCAAAACCAGAGAGCATACCGCCCGCTACGCGGGCGGTATGCTCTTCTAGGTTTTAAGTTTACTTATGCCTAGCTACTTATAGCTACAGTCATACCAAATCACAAAATGGCGTAGCCATTTTGTGATTTTAAAACCCTTACTGGGTTTGGTTTTTAATTTCCAAAAGTGTAGCCACACTTTTGGAAATTGGTATCACTTGAATTAGGACAAATCAAGCCCCAAGAATTGACTGGCGGCGCTTCGCGCCGCCAGTCAATTCTTGGGGTTTATATCCTAGTACATTTGGCGATAGCTATAGAACTGAGTACTCAGCAGAGTACTCTGATGATTTGTACCCAATTCTGTAGTATCTTGATTGAGACTTGGCGCTCAACATCTTGCAATTTTTAGGTTTATTCCATACCCATGTCGAAGTCATCTAGAACCAGTAAATCTGCTAAATCCAAACAGTCTTCAATGCTGATGTATATTGGCATAGGGGCGGCGACGATCGCCGCAGGAGCAGGGGGCGCATATTTGTTTGCACAGCGATCGCAATCGATCAAGGGAATTTTGGGTGCGGCCGCCGCGATCCCCCAAGAAGCGCAGGTGGTGATGGCTTTTAATACCAAATCAGAGCCGTGGAATAAACTAGCGCAGTTTGGCACACCTGCATCGCAGAAACTAATTGGTGATGGTATTACCAAATCACCGCTAAATTCCTTACTGATCCAGAGTAAGACTGAATATAGCCGTGATGTGCAGCCTTGGTTAGAGGGATATATTATTACGGCACTCGTACCGAATACAGCACAGGCAAAAGCACCTGCGGCAACCCTCATAATTGCGCCAACCCGTGATTCTGGCAAGTCGGATCTTTTTTTGGAGAAATATCGCGGAGCCTTGTCGCAACAGGGAGCAAAATTTAGTCCCAAGCAATATAAGGATGTTACCTATTACGAATCACCAACACGCGATCCTAATAACAGCGTCGTAACGGCAAATATTGGCGGACAATATGTGGCGATCGCCACGAATGCTAACTTGATCCAAAAGGCGATCGATACCTATAAGGGCAATAGTCCTTCCCTTGCCAAGAAATCAATTTTTGCCAAGATCTATGGCAATTCGCAACAAACCAAAATTGCCGAGCCGCTGTTACAGGTTTATCTAGATGGTGAAGTCGCCTTAGAATTTATTGGCTCGCAAGCCAATCTCAATCTAAACGAGGCAGCTATCACGCAATCTCGGCGAGAGTTAGATGCGATGACCCTAACGGGGGGAACCCAAAAAGAAGGTTTACGTTTTGAGATTAATACCTATCTTAAAAACGACAATTCTAATCCCCTTGCCAACAACGAAGCCAAGGTTCTCAGTTTATTGCCTCAAGAAACATTTTTATTAGTTTCAGGGGTTAACCTCTACCAATCTTGGCAGTCTCTAGTGGCTCAAGCCAAAGGGAATGCTAGTTCGGCGCAGCTAATTGAGCAAATCCGCAAAGCTGTGAAAGATAGCACTAAACTCGATCTCGACCAAGATATTCTGAAATGGATGAATGGTGAATTTGCGATCGCGGCAATTCCAAACAATCAAGGTATCTTGGCTAATCCTGGATTTGGGTTTGTGGCGATCGCCCAAGCTGGGGATCTCAGCGCAGCGCAATCAACCCTTGATAAAATTGACAAGGTCGCCCAAAGTAATTCAGGGGGAATATTACCTAAGGGAGTCGATCTTAAACCCAAGCAGATCGGTGATAAATCCGTCGTCACTTGGGCGATCGGTAATACCACCGTTGCCACCAGAGGGAGCCTAGACAATAATTTTGTTTTCTGGTCAATGGGCGATCTCGCTGATACCTTTGTGCCAAAAGCATCGAACAATTTGCCTGACAGTAGCGCTTTCAAGATCCTTACCACCGATATTCCTAAATCCAACGGTGGCTATTTCTATCTGAATATGACTACGGCGCTCTCTCTTGCCGATCGCCTATTACCCCCTGAAGTGAAATCAAATCCTAGCTTCACCGAAATCCGTTCAGTACTGGATGCGATCAATGGAATTGCCGTAACTTCTACCAATGTCGATTCTAAAACTACCCGCTTAGATTTCCTATTTACGCTCAAGCCCACCCCTGGCAATTAAATTTCAAAATGTAAGTTCAAAATGTAAGTTCAAAATGTAAGAGAGAGTTGCGGCGCAACTCTCTCTTACATTTTGAAAAAAGGGTTTAGTTTTTAATTCATAAAAGTGTGATCACACTTTTATGAATTAAAAACCAAACCCAGTAAGGTTTTGAGATTCCCAAAATGGCGTTGCCATTTTGGGAATTGGTATTATGGGGTGTCGCAACCTTCATTTCACAAAAATATTATCTCTCCCCGCCTAGCAGAACGTAAAATAGAGAGATACCCTATACTTGACTCAATACTTTTAGAAAAATGGTTACAACAACCGATATTAAGCCCGATACTAGCGCCCGCGATCTATTTCAGGCTGCTTACGAAAACCGCTATACATGGGATCCTAATTTTCCTGGCATGACCGCCAATGTATCCGTAGCGATCGATGGCGTGGCGAGAACTGGTAAGGCGAAGATCGCTCAAGATTTGTCCGTCGAGGTGAGTATGGACGAGCCTCTATTAATCGAACGTACTACCCGTACTCCTAGCGGCGAAGAAAAGACCGTATCTGTTGATGAAGGTCAGGAATGGCTCTACAACCAATTGCGTGATGTGGTAACACACCGCAAACGCAAGAGCTTTGAAGATGCCCATGGGAAATCATCCTTTAGTCTTGGGGAAACCGACGAATCTGGATCTGTCGAAATTTTGGTGACAGGTGATTCGATGGGATCAAACTATAAAGTACGTGGTAACGAGATCTCGATGGTCAGCCGTGTCATGGGACGAATTGGTTTTACGATCAATCACCTCGGACATTTAGATACTGGTGAAGGCTATGTGTCTTCTCTATATACTGCGGTCTTCCGCAATCCCATGACCAATGAGATCGTACGTCAGGCTCGTTTTGAAGATACCTACGAGAAGTTGGGTAACTACTATGTAATGACTAAACAAGTCGTGCAATCCCACGAACAAGGGCAAACGAAAAACTACGAAATTATCTTTAGCGATATTCAGCTATTGGGCTAGTAAATTTACCTACAGTTTTGCGTAATCCAAAAGATGAGTGGCGGCGCTTCGCGCCGCCACTCATCTTTTGGATTTTGATTTGTCCTACAGCGCTTTGCGCTCAAACCCAAACCAAGGAGCTTTTTGAAAGCGTTGCTTCGCAACGCTTTCAAAAAGCTCCTTGTGGTTCGTTTGATCGATAATTGCTGTAAATCCCAAAAGAGGTTTGCCGCGCTTCGCGCGGCAAACCTCTTTTGGGATTTAACTTTGTCTTAACAAAACTGGCCGCAGCTATATTAGGCATAAACCCTAAGAGAGATGAGCGATGCAAAGCATCGCTCATCTCTCTTAGGGTTTGATTTTGTCTTAACATGACTAGTAACAGCAAATTATCGTTAAAAAAATCTGATGATAATTTTAATGATAATTTGCTGTGATAATGCTGTAACAGAGCTGTAACAACTAAGACGGTGGCAAAATATATGAGAGCCGATCTAGAAAGGTTATTAATTTCAGAAGCAGAATTGTTGGAATTGACAGGCTTTCCTTGCCAGCAAATTTTACAGCAACCTAAGTTAACGCCAAAACAGGTGCAGATCCAACGTACGATCGCTTTGGCAATTATGGTAATTAACTTCATTTCCTTTACAAGCGTTTTTTTACCCCCGTTACGGATTGCGGGAATTATTTTGCTGATCAGCTTAGTCTTGGGGATGTTGAGTCTAGCGATCGAGTTTGCGGAAGTGACGATGCTATTTTCTTTGGTTGGTTTTGGTGCAGCAATCTATTCCCTTTATGTTTTGACTGGAGCCCCCTTAGGCGTAGTGTTGTTATGTCTTGGCTTAGCTATTGTCAGTGGAATTTTGGCTTTATTACTGATGCGATTGATTGTGCAACAATGGCAAGAAAATAAAAATCGTCAGCGACAGAAGGGGATTCCCCTAACGGTTTTACGCTTATTTAAGGAAGTTGAAAAGTGTAATCAAACAATTCGACATATTGATGTCTTCGATCGCCTGCAAGATGCGGGTAATCCCATTAAATTAGAGTCTAGAGAATTGGCGATCGCCGCTTTACGGATGACTCGTAATGATATTGTGAGAGCGCTCAAAACCGAGCGGATTTTACGAGAACATCCTGAATTTCATCCTGATCGCTTTGACATTGATTTGAATGCTTTTACGGCGATCTCGATCAACGAACGGGCTAAGGAATATGGACAGATTTTTAATACGACCTTACAAATTGCGATCGATGTGCAAAAAGCCATGTCTGAGTTACAGGAATTTATTTCAAACTAAGGCTATTCCTACAGCAATTTTCGATCAAAAGAACCACAAGAAAATTCTTACAAGTGTTGTTTCGCAACACTTGTAAGAATTTTCTTGGTTTGGATTTGAGCGCAAAGCGCTGTAAGTAAGAGCGGCGTTTTACAACTCGCCAAACTAGAATAACTAATGGGTCGCGAATAGAACCATCGCTGTGGCTATGAGATAAACTGAAGTTAGAGTAGGAAAATATTATGAATGCTGAAAAAAAACAAATCGACACTTTAGATGAAAGTGAACTATTTCGATTAGGGGGGAAAAAATCAAACTTGGTAATCGTGCCTGCGGAAATTAAATACCAACATATTAAGATTGAAGACTTCGATAAGCCCGTCCCCGCGATCGCTTATAACGGTGGTATCTACAGCCTATTTCGCGCTAGCAATAATTGGTCAGAAGTAGAGAAATTGACTAGTCGCCTTTCTGCCGATTACATAATTACAGTTATTCCCAAAGGTTGGGCAATTTGGGTATTTGAGTATTAAGGACTAAGTAGCTAAGTAGCTAGGCATAAGTAAACTTAAAACCTAGAAGAGCGTACCGCCCGCTACGCGGGCGGTACGCTCTCTGGTTTTGGGTTTTAATTATGCCTAGCTACTTATACCAATTCACGAAAGTGTGACAACACTTTTGTGAATTAAACACCAAACCCAGTAAGGTTTTGAGATTCCCAAAATGGCGTTGCCATTTTGGGAATTGGTATTATTAACTAAACGTCAGTTCGGGTTAAAACTCAAAAGCCAAGTGACAGCGCTGTCACTTGGCTTTTGAGTTTTATGAGCAATTAATTGCGCTGGGATATTAATTCGGCAAAAGCCTGCTCAAAATCTTCATGCGTAATCTGTAAATCTGCTAACAAACTCACAGCACTGCGTTGATGACGACGTATCGCAAAGATCGCCGCCCGATTGCTAAGAAAGGCTAGATCAGCTCCATTCCAGTTCTCAGTCTTTTCTGCCCAAAATTGGAGATCGAGACTAGCGGCTAGGGGGCGATCACGATTATGCACTGCCAAAATGGAACTGCGGCTATCGGGATCGGGCAGGTCTACGAGCAGATGTAGTTCGATGCGTCCCGATCGCAGCAAGGCGGGATCGATGAAATCGCGCCGATTGGTTGCCGCAATCACCAATAACCCTTCCGTTGATTGCAAGCCATCGAGTTCTGTGAGTAACTGACCGATGACGCGATCGCTCACTCCACTATCGCCTTGATAGCTACCTCTAGCGGGTGCAAGGGTATCGATTTCATCAATAAAAATTACACAGGGAGAGGCTTGACGGGCTTGGGCAAATAACTGTCTGATCGCTTGCTCGGAAGCTCCTACCCATTTAGTCAATAGTTCCGAACCTGCAACGGCAATAAAATTTGCTTGCGCTTGGGTGGCGATCGCTTTGGCGAGCAAGGTTTTGCCCGTTCCAGGAGGACCATAGAGCAGTACCCCACGGGTCGCCTTAGCACGGGTATGGGCATATAGGGCGGGATCGACTAAAGCCCCTGCTACAGCTTCTTGCAGAGTTTGCTTTACCTTCGCGAGTCCGCCAATTTCCGACCATTGGACTTTAGGAACCTGAATTTGCAGCGATCGCAAGACCGCAGGTTTGATTTGTTTCAGCGCCACCTCAAAATCTTCGCGATCGACATCTAGACGATCGGGAATTTCCGTAAGACTAGCTACCTGCCGCCGCAAAGCATTAGTTGCAGCGGCTTGGCAGAGTCCCTTAATATCCGCGCCCACATAACCATGAGCACGATCCGCAATATCATCTAAATCAACATCCCCAGTCAAAGGCATCGATCGCGTATGAATGGAGAGAATCTCCCGACGCGCAGAGCGATCGGGTACAGGAAAAACGATCTCGCGATCGAATCTTCCCGAACGACGGAGAGCAGGATCGATCGCATCGGGGCGATTGGTTGCCGCTAACACAATTACCCCCTTGGTTTCGGCAAACCCATCCATTAAGCCCAACAACTGAGCCACTAAGCGCTTTTCCACCTCTCCTTCCACATTTGCTCGATTGGGAACGAGGGCATCGATTTCATCAATGAAAATTAAACAGGGAGAAAACTTGACGGCTTTTTCAAAAATTTGGCGCAAGCGAGTTTCTGCTTCACCATAGTATTTACTAAGGATTTCAGGCGCGACGATCGCCATGTAATTTACGCCCAAGGTATGGGCTAGCGATCGCGCGGTTAGGGTTTTGCCCGTGCCTGAGGAGCCAACTAATAAAACGCCCTTGGGCGCGTCTAATCCCAACTTAGCCAAAATATCAGGACGTTTGAGAGGAATTTCGACCAGATCCCGAAGCTGCGCTAAAATATCGCCTAAACCACCGACTAATTCAGCGATCGCTTGCGGCTTTTCGTTGGTGGGGCTATCCTTTTCGGGCTTAACGATATCAGGAGAAGCAACTTCGAGATCGCTACCCGATACGGTAGTAACGCGAGAGCGAGGAATATTACCGCGTCGGGGGATGCTGGATAGTGGGCGAGAGGTGACGTTTACTTCTGTACGAATTTCGCCAGATTGCTGCTTTTCTTCTAGTTTTTGAGCAAGATCGATGAGTTGATCGAGGTTTAGTAACTGCTTGACATCATCTACTAGAGATTCTAAACCCTCTACCTTAAAAGCAAATTTGTCCTTAAAACTATCTCTATCATTGCTCATCGATGCTATTTCCTATCGATCTAGACGATCGATCTCTTGATGATTTTGGGCGAGGTGACTATATTCTATGTTAGCGTTATTCTATGTTAGCGTTGATTTTAATGCTGATTGAGGGGCGATCGCATCAGCATAAAGTAGAAGCAAGTTTTGGCTTTATACCAATTCACAAAAGCGTTGTCACACTTTTGTGAATTCAAAACCAAACCCAGCAAGGGTTTTCAAAGCTCAAAATGGCTACGCCATTTTGAGCTTTGAAAACTCTTACTGGGTAGCTACAAGCAGCTACAAACGCGACAATTTTTCAGGCAGCACAATGACAGCAGATATTTCAATTCCCAAACTATGCCATGTTTTTGTCTATGGCACTCTCAAACCCAATGAAGAGAATTATGCTCAATATTGTGCAGGTAAAACGATCGCTGAGCAACAGGCGATCGCCTATGGGGAATTGTTTTCTCTGCCGATGGGTTATCCTGCGATGATTTTGGGCGATCGGCAAATTCATGGTTACTTACTTTCCTTCGCGGAGGCTAGCATCTTAGAATCCCTTGACGATCTAGAAGATTATCAAAGCGATCGTGATGCCTCTGAGAATGCCTATAATCGCTATGAGATAGAAACTTTTGATTTAGAAGGAAATTTGCTCACCTCGGCATGGGCATATTTCATGACCTTGGAGCAAATCACCAAATTTGGCGGTGTCCCTCAACTTAGTGGATGTTGGACTGGGTGGTAATTATAGCAGTCGCCAAGTGTAAACCCCAAGAATTGACTGGCGGCGCATAGCGCCGCCAGTCAATTCTTGGGGTTTGAGTTGTCCTAAGTGAAGAGACTGCGGCGCTATGCGCCGCTTTTTTTAACGAACTTTACCCCGTTGTGACTCAGCGTCAATAGGCTTGAGCAGATATACCAATAGCAACTGCCAGAAAATCGCGATGAAGAGCGGCATCTTTTGGAGTTTTTTAATCCATTGGGGGCGATCGCTATGATCAATTGCCATCAGCTTGAAATTGTAATCAACACATTTCTCTAATCGGGGGAAAAATTCGGGATGACTAGTATCCAGTACCGCAGGAAACGCACTAATGGCGGTATTGTTGGTGTTAATGACCACTTGCTTGTTATATTCACGCGCATCTAAGCCAATGGATTTATAAAAATCCGCCCGTTCAAATACGGTGATAGTATGGGTGGCAAATACGGTTAACAAAAAGAAACGCGCCCATAGTTTCGCTTTCCATGTCCCCCATAGCGCTGGTTGCGATCGCAATAAAACCTTAAAGAAATCGCCATGACGATTCTCATCTTGGCACCAACTTTCAAAATACTTAAAGAGAGGATAGAACTGATTTTCTGGATGCTCCTGTAAATGATAGTGAACGAGAATATAGCGCCAGTAGCCAATTTTTTCTGACAAATAGACAGAATAGATCACCCATTCAGGTTTAAAAAAGGTATAACTCCGCTTCTTGGTCATATTGACCAAATCCAGCGATAGATGGAAATCCTTCATCGCCTTATTGAGAAAACCCGCATGGCGAGCTTCATCCCTTGCCATCAAGTTAAAGGCTTCCGCTAAGAGAGGGCGGCGATCGCTAAGTTGACGCGATAGCTCTTTAAACAGAAGAAAGCCCGAAAATTCTGAGGTGCAAGAGCGTTCAAGAAAATCAATAAAAGCCGCGCGAGTTTCACCATCGATATGTTCCCAAGACTGCAAGAACTCATCATCACGTTTGTAGTGATAGCGATTGTAATCCGTGCGCAGCTCTTCGACCACGGCTTCTAGTTCAGCCTGCTGGGAAGAGATATCCATTTTGGCGACAGCATCATAGTCCGTGGTGTAAAACCTTGGTGTTAGTAGAGTTTCTTTAACAGGAACCTTAATGCCATCGCGCAGAAGTTCAGGTTCAGGGCGAGATTGAATGGAAACCATAGTATTAAATTATGAAAGTATTAAAGTATTAATTTGCGATCAAGATTTAGTTGTCATTTTGGAAATCGCAAAACCTTACTGGGTTTGTTTGTTAAGTAGCTAAGAGTAAACTTAAAACCTAGAGGAGCGTACCGCCCGCGTAGCGGGCGGTACGCTTTCTGGCTTTGGGGTTTAATTATGCCGAACTACTTAATTCACTGAAGTGTTGGCTCACTTCAGTGAATCGGTATTACAGCACTTTTTTGGAGAAAATGAATCATTTTTCTATCTTCGCCTTTAATATGATGTGACAACCAGTCCGTGAGAAATTGAGTGATGTCGGTAGTGATGGTTACTGTGTGGCAATCGCGCATTTGCAGTAATAAACTATCAACGACAGAGAGTAGACGATCGTGGTTTTGTTTATGGCGATCGTAGTCGGGATAGTCCATTGCCATCATTAGCGCCTCTTCCGATTGGAAATGTTCGATGGTGTGAGTTGCCAGATATTCCAGCAACTCTTGCAATCGATAAATACTTTCCCGCGCAACTACAGCCTCATGGAGTGCATTCACAATCTCAAAGATTTGCTGATGCTGTCTGTCAACCTGTAAATTGCCAGTGAGGTATTTCTCTTGCCAACAAGCGATCGGGTTCGTTAAAGTAGTAGTCATGGACTTGCGTGAGGGAATAAGGGAAATGGAGATTTTAGGGTTACCGATTTAAATCGATTGCGAGAATTTACCCTTCTCGTTTTTAGTGAGATAGCGATCGAATACCGAGGCAATATTACGGATGAGCAATCTTCCCGCAGGTTTAACTTCAATCCGATCCTGTCTCAATTCAATTAAGCCATCAGCCTCTAATTGGCGCAGTTTCAAACGTTCTGGAGCGAAGTATTTACCAAAATCGCGATCGCAGGTTAAGTGATATTTTGCTTCAATCTCTTGCTGGGATAATTCAAATTGACACATTAATTCCATAATGATGGAACGGCGCAAGATATCATCGGCATTGAGGGTGACTCCGCGTTCAATGGGTAGTTTCCCTGCATCGATCGCTTTATAAAAGTCCTGTATTCCCTTGTGATTCTGGGTATAAACATTTTGCAGCATACTGATCGAAGTCATGCCAAAGCCAAGGAGGTCGGACTCAGGTTTGGTAGTATAACCCTGAAAATTCCGATGCAGATTTCCTTCCCGCTGAGCGATCGCCAATTCATCATCGGGTTTGGCAAAGTGATCCATACCGATGAACACATAACCATGACGGGTTAAAACTTCAATCGTCATTTCCATGATTTGCAGTTTATCTTCGGGAGAAGGCAAGGTTTCTGGAGAAATCTTCTTCTTTTGTAAGGGCTTCAACCAAGGCACATAGGCAAAATTAAATACGGCAATGCGATCGGGATCGAGGGCGATCGTTTTTTCTAAGGTTTCATGGAATGTCTCTAAGGTTTGATAGGGCAATCCATAGATCAGATCGACATTCACCCCTTCAAAGCCGACCTCACGCATCCATTGCATTCCCTCAAAAAGCATAGTTTCGGGCTGAATGCGATTAACCGCTTCTTGCACTTGGGGATTAAAATCTTGGATACCGAAACTAATACGATTAAAACCCAGATTCCTTAATCCTTGCAAATATTCCTTAGTTAGCGATCGCGGATTGACTTCAATAGATATTTCCGCATCTTGGGCAAAGGTAAAATGACTGTGCAAACAATCCCATAAACGTTCCACTTGATCAAAGGAAAAATAATTGGGCGTACCACCACCCCAATGCATTTGCTGGACGAGGCGATCGCGATTTACCGTCGCGGCAACTTGGGCAATGTGGCGCGTGAGGTAATCTAAATAAGGCTCCGCAATTTCCTTACGCGGACTAATTACGGTATTGCAGCCACAGAAGTAGCAGGGAGCGTCACAAAAGGGAATATGGGCATAGAGGGATAGGGGGGTGTTTTGTAAATTCCCCAAGGCGATCGCGCCCCGAAAATCAAGGGAATTAAAATCTTCGCTGAGTTCCGTTGCGGGTGGATAGCTAGTATATCGGGGTACGGGTTGATTGTATTTATGTAATAAATTAAGATCGAATTTAACTGTTTGCGATAATTTGCTCATCAACTCAATCTCTATATTTTTTATACTATTTTTATATACTCCCTTCCCACCACAGAAATAGACATACAAAACCAAGAATTAGCATTGCGGCGCGAAGCGCCGCAATGTCTAATTTTTTGCTGGGAAGGGAGTAGCAGTCCTAAATCATTTGTAGATTTTTGGGTTTGTGGAAGTGCCAAAAAAGGGGGTTACTTCCACAAACTATTTAGGATTGCTATATTGGTTATGCCAATCTTAAAAAAGGCAATGCCATTGTGAGAATCTCGAAAGCTTAAGGGGATGGTTTTCGCTAATTTGTATCAAGCCGCATGGCTGTGACGCTCGGTGCTGCCGACCCGATCCTGCTTGGTGAGTAGTTCAAAGATATGGGGATCGAGTACGGCTCGGAGATCGGCTTCTAACTCGTTGACCACATTTCGATTGAGCGTAAAGGCGTAGTTTGCCTCGGCAACAATTCTCAAGATCGTTTCCTCATCCACAGAAAGATCGTCTAAAGTTTGGCGATACTTCTCTTTAAAAATTCTCTTTGCCTCAATACTTGGCAATTGCTCAAACTCATAGAAGTCCGTACCGCGATCGCTTGGTAAATCCAGAGCCGAACGGATAATATGTTTCAAAGCTTGCCCACCCGAAAGATCGCCCATGTAACGCGTGTAGGAATGGGCAATTAAACAGGCAGGATCGGTCTGGGAGAGTTCAAGAATGCGATTAACATAAACCTGTCCAGCCGCCAATGGAACAATTTGCGATCGCCAGTCTTCGCCATAATAAAAAGCCAAATCCCATTCTAAGCTCGACTGGCGATCGAGTTCTGGGAAGTACATTTGACCGACGATCGGATGATGTAAATGATGTTTTAATTCTGCTTCAAGCGCACTATACACGAGATAAAGATTAGCTAATAGTTTTCTAAAGGGAACGACTTCGACAATCCCCTTTAAAAAGCACTTCATAAATGCAGTATTCTCGGCAGCAGTATGCGATTGTTTTGTGCCTTCGCGTAGACGGGTAGCTAGGTAACTAGTCATCGGCATTTACTTGCTTAACTTCATGCCTGCATCCTAATCCTTATACCTATATATAATGTCAAGCAAAGTTTTGTATCGCAACGAAATAGCTACAGCGCTTTGCGCTCAAATCCAAGAAGAGAATGCATTGCATTCTCTTCTGTTGCCAAGCGATCGCCTAAACGATCAGTTGATATTTCACCTGAGCCAAGCGATAGAGAGGTCGCCATACTAGGCGATTAGTTGTGACCACCAGTAGCGACATCACAATAGTGGAAGCCAATAGCAGTGGAAAGTCTCCCACATCAGAAGCCTGAGTAATCGTCGATCCCAGCCCCGTTGCTGTCAGGATCTTACCTTGGAATTTAATATATTCCCCAGCAATACTGGCATTCCATGCACCTCCAACCGCTGTAATAATCCCAGTTACCAAGTAGGGGAAAATTCCTGGCAAAATCAGCGTTCGCCAGCGCTCTAATGATGAGAGTTTGTAAACCCTTGCCGCCTCAAATAGTTCTGAAGGAATGGCTTGCGCTCCTGCAATTACATTAAAGAGGATATACCACATACTTCCTAAGGTCATCAGAATGACAGCACCAATATCCAAACCACCCCCAAAATTTGCTAAACCCAATAATAGAATTGGAAATAGAGCCGTCGCAGGAACTGAAGCCGCAATCTGAACTATTGGTTGCAAAAACTGAGCTAGTTTCGGACTCCGACCAATCGTTACGCCAATAGGAACCGTAATCAGGAGGGAGAGAATCAGTACCACTAATACGCGAATGGAAGTAAATGCGGCTCCGAGAATCACCTGTTGCCAAGAACTCAAGGGCATTTTACTGAGCAACAGTATCGCTTCTAAGGTTCCACCTAAAACTAAAAATCCTACGGCTCCCAATAAAATCCAATTTAACCAATTCGTCCATTTAGAATTCCTATGGCTAGCACTCGGAGAACTTTGCACTTTACTACTAAATCCGCGATTAAAAGCCTCAGAAACAGGCATAAATAGCCGTTCGCTGACGATGCGCATCGTAGGCGATCGCCTCAGAAAGTCTAATATCCGCGATTCTGGCACTTGAGTTGCCTCGACGGTCTCATACTTAAACTTTTCGGCCCAAGCAATCATTGGTCGCCAAATCACATAATCGATAATCGTAATAATACCGATGAGAACGATAATCCCCCAAAAAATTGCCCAATTATCACCTTTATCTGCGGCAGCTTTGAGAAATGCACCCAATCCGGGAAGCGTAAAATTGCGATCGGAGAGGGTAAAAGATTCCGTTTGCATCAAAAAGAACCATCCCCCCGCCACTGACATCACACTATTCCAAACCAAGCCCACTACCCCTGAAGGCAATTCCAAAGTCCAAAACCTCTGCCAAGCTGAGAGGCGATAAACTTGACTGGCTTCAATTAGTTCTTGAGGAATGCTATTTAGGGATTGATAAAAGCTGAAGGTCATATTCCAAGTCATCCCCGTGAAGATGAGTAAAATCGACGCTAGCTCGATCCCCAATCTTTGTCCAGGAAATAGCCCAACCAAAGCGAGGACTACCGCAGGCAAAAACGATAGGACGGGAATAGACTGAAGAATATCTAGTAATGGAACCAGTACTTTTGCCCATGTCGCTGACCGATAGGCTACATAGGCATAAACTAGGGTGAAAACCAGTGACAAACCATAGGCAGCTAGCATTCGCACCAAGGTTTGCAAAGCATAGGTTGGTAAAAATGAAAGTGATAGATTAATGACATAGTCACTATCGTAAGTGCCCGTAAATTTACTGGCCGTCTGAACGATAATGAAGATCAAGGAGATAATCGCTAAGGGGAGTAAAACATCGCCAATACTCCAACGCGAACGAAATTCTGCCTTGGGATCGATAGTGGGTTGATACATAAGCAATCCTGACTAAAAAATGGGCTAGATAGATAAGGCTAGATAGATAAATTAATGGAGTTCTATTCAGACTCTTCAGATTCAGTTACATTCTCTTCAATAAAGATTTCACCCGATGGTTCGTCATAGCTATATAGCTCAGCATAGCGTCCCCAATCCATAGCCGTTCTGAGTTGCCGTTGCGCTTCTTTACTGGTGAAATAATTTTCTAGAATATCAAGTACCAATTCCTCAGAAATTCGATGATTGCGTTTGGCTTGCAATAGCTGACAAATTTGTTGTACTAGACGAATGTGTTGCTGTAGCGATTCCCGAATGATTGCTTTTCGCTCGTCAATACTACTATTAATGAATTTCTCGCCCCTCTGCGCTAGTTGAATGTCACCTTCAGTAATCGCAACTAGATCCATTAACTTACTAGCTTCAACAATTGGTAATAAGTCATCAACTTCCAATAGAAGTTCTTGAGCAAGGCGATATAAATCTTTTTCCTGCCGTCCTTCCAGAAGTTCCAACAAACCAGCAACCGAACCAATGCGTACATGGGGTAAGGATTGATATTTCTGTGAAGCAGGTGGCTTGGGTGTAGAAGTTGTGGTTGCAGCTTGGGATGAACTGTCTGGGAGATCGGGATTAGTCAGAATTTTATAAACCTGATCGACTAAAGCCTGAAACTCTGGACTCTTGCGATCGCGATAATGGGGCAACTTAATCGGTAAATCGGCGCGAATCCGCCCTGGATTGCGACCTAACACAATAACGCGATCGGCTAGGGTCACCGCCTCTTCGATCCCGTGGGTCACGATTAAAATTGATTTAGTAGGAATGCGCTTTTCTAACCACAAATCGAGCAATTCAAATCGTAAGTTCTCGGCAGTCAGGACATCTAAAGCTGAGAACGGTTCATCCATACATAAAAGTTCGGGCTCTACCGCCAAAGCTCTCGCAAAACCAACCCTCTGCCGCATTCCACCAGAGAGTTCCTTAGGATAAGCATTTTCAAAGCCATCTAAGCCGATTACGTCGATCATGCGAAGGGCTTTTTGGATGCGCGTGTCCTTTGCCTCACCTTTAGCTTTTAAGCCTAGTTCCACATTTTCAAGAACGGTTAACCAAGGATAAAGGGCAAAATTTTGAAAAACGATCGCGACTCCAGGATTTAAACCCATCAATTGGCGATTGTAATACAATACTTTGCCGCTAGAGGGTGGAATCAAGCCTGCAATCATTCGCATCAATGTTGATTTGCCAGAGCCCGATGGACCTAGCAATGCAATAATTTCACCGACTTGCAACTGGCAGTTAATATTTTCAATAATCGATATAGTCTGCCCATTGGGTTGTAAGTAAGACTTCCCAAGATTCTCTAAAGCTATAAAGCTATTTTTTTCGACGTTTTGAACCATAATATTATCTGTGCAGGTATTCTAAGCTACATAGATAGGGAAGTTTTCGCTACCCAACCCAATACATTATCAGCTAATAGGGAGCATAATTAGAACTACTTAGAACTACTTGCGTTTAGACTTACCGCTTACAGCCCATACAAATCCCTAAACCATTTCACAAATTTCTGAGCATTGGGATGTTTGGGATCAAGCACTGTTTCTTTAACCGCTTGATGTAATTGTCGTCCTGGGGGATCTTGCCAAGCGAACCAAGTGTAAATATTACTCCAAGTTGAGACAGAGAAGACTCTTTTAAGCGAGTTTTAAGCTGATTTAATAATTTGGCATATCCTCCACATGGATGAATATGAGGAATGAGAGGATCATCTAGAGTCCATATCACCCCATTTTTTTCAATTAACTCAGGGATTACCCGTTTATCGTCATCTCCTTCCACAAGCAAGAGCCTTGTTTTTGTACTCATGACCTAGCGCACCTCGATCCCTTCTTCAGCAGCGATCGCAATTTGTCGCTCTGTGAAAACAATACTGTGTGGCTTACCTTTTTCAATTCGATGAATGGTAATCCCATCTTCGCTAGGATTTTCAGCATTGGCAATATCCGCTAAACTCTTCCAGCAATCATTACTATGAGTCGTCGCAAAAATCTGTACGTTAAGGCGTTTTGCTGTTTCCCAGAGCATTTTCCACATGTCAACCATTACTGTAAAGTGTAGCCCCGTATCAATTTCATCCACCAATAAAACTCCATCTTTCGCATTGACAATAGCTAAAGCAAGTCCTAAAATCCTCCACATTCCATCACCCATACTACCAATTGGTATACGTTGAGGCTCGTCAGTAAGTTGAATGATAAATCCACTATGAGATCCTTCATACCGATATTTACCAGAACTAACATTTGCAATTCGTTTGATACGATGCTCAATTATTTTTAATGCCTCTATGACAAGATCTTCTTCTGGTGTAATCACTATGCGCTCAAACAACTCGATCATTTGTTCAGACGAGAAAGAAGATGAATTTACAAACCGAGTTTTTGGTGGCAATCTACTAAAACTTTTCTCCCAATTAGCCTTTCTTTGTGAGTCAATAATAATAATTCCATCTTGAGAAATTGGCATCCATAAGCTTGTATTTTGAACTCTATTTTCTACATCATCCCAATGTAAGATATATAGTTCAGGAGATCCATTATCTCTATTCTTCTGCCCCTTAAGAAGGGTTTGTTCCAATTTGCCAGTGTAATCTGTACCAATAATCGAAATCTGATCGCCTTCATCTATTTTGTGATTGTAGAAAAGATGACGAATAGCAAGATGAGTATCAGTATTTTCATTAATATATTCACTTCGATCAACAGCGATATCACTCAATATTGCATGATTTGTCGGTAAAGCAATTAATAACTGAATAGCCTCTAAAATAGAAGTTTTGCCACTATTGTTAGTACCAACTATGAGATTTAACCTGCCAAGTTGCTGCATCTCAAAGGATGGAAAGCAACGGAAATTTTCGATTTTGAGGGACTTTAGCATAATTGGTTACTAGGCAGAAAAATAATTATATGTAGGATGGGTTAGCGATCGCGTAACCCATCATCTTTAACTATATAGATGCGTTACGTTACACTCATAGATTATGATTACAGACCATCAAAAATATAATTGTGTATAATTTTATTAGACACAAGTAATGTCTTTAGGTCAATATTATTCAGCGTAGTCTCTTCTATAAAAGTGCTTGAAAAGTCTACTTCTTCAATGCGACCTATATCTAATGTAGACCCTACTAGATTTGCTTTATTTAGGTTAACTTTAGCGAGACTCCCTCCAAAAAAACACAATTGAACTAGACTAGCCGTACTTAAATTGATCTCTTGCATATCCACATTAATAAATGTAGCTTGATCAAGAGTACTTTTTTTCATGTTTGATATATGAAAAGAGACATTAGTAAGACTAGCCTTGAATAGATTTGCCTCCCTTAAATTACAATTCTCGAACAATACTTTTTCCATTTGGACATCTTCAAAGCTAACTTTACTTAAGTTAGATCCAACAAAACTAGTTCTAGATATCTGAGCAGCAGCCAAAACAGATTCACTTAGGTCTATCTTTTTAAGACTAACATTGCCTAGCATGATCCCTTCTAAATATAACCCACTGAAATCTCTACGACCAGATTCATATTGCTCTAAAAATTCTTCATTATCCATAGCAGTATTTCTTTTTTGCAGTTTTCAAGGTTAGAATTGCCAACAAAATACAAGGAATAGCTAACATTAGATAAATTATGGGTATCAATAAAAAATGAATAAGATAGCTTGCAATTGAGGCGATCATATTCTTTTTATTGATAGAAACTCTGTCTAGAGATCGTTCCAGTCCCATCACAGATTTAAAAATAGTTTCTCTAGAATCACCTTTAAGCGCTGAAGTATTTAGCAGTAGGATGATGCACGATTAACGCAGTCGTTGACTGCTCAGGATAGAGTTGTTCGCTCTCATCCATTTCTAAACCAACACGCTTAGCATCGAGCAGATCGAGAAGCTTGTACTGATCCTGCATATTCGGACAGGCGGGATAGCCGAAACTATAGCGAGAGCCATGATAACGCTGGGCAAGAATATCGCGGATATTATCGGGATCTTCTGCACCAAAGCCGAGTTCATGACGAATGCGCGTATGTGTCCATTCCGCCACAGCTTCCGCCATCTGCACCGCTAGACCATGAAAATAGAGGTAATCGGTATATTGATTCGCCTTGAATAGTCCTTGAGCAAATTCAGTCGCAATATGACCGACGGTAACCGCTTGTAGGGGCAAGACATCAATAATTCCTGATTCCTTGGGTGAAAAGAAATCGGCGATACAGAGACGACGCTGAGACTTTTGGCGAGGGAACACAAAGGAGGTGATTGGCTCAGCATTCTTGATGTTGGCGATATCTTGAGGATCGTAAACATAGACCGTATTTCCTTCCGCTAGGACGGGGAAATAGCCATAGACTGAGGTTGGTGCTAATAGTTTCTCATTAATGATCCGTTCCTTCCATGTATGCAGAATTGGATAAACGGTTTCCAGTAAAAATTGGTCGTATTCCTCGCGAGATTGTCCTTGGGGCTTACGGAATTGCCATTGACCTGCAAAGAGCGCTTGCAAATCGAGATTCCAAAATAGTTCCTCAATGGGAATATCTGCACCTTGGAGAATCTTCGTTCCCCAGAAGGGAGGCGTAGGACGGTAGATATCGGTAACAACTGCATCAGATCGCACAATATCTAAATACCGTTCCGCAAGCGCCGCTTCTTTTTTCGCCTTATCCTCAGCCGCAGTCGTCGTACTTTCCGCCGTATCCGCTACCTCATCAAGGGCGAGATTTTCATCCAAGAACCCTTTGCCATCTTCCCATTTGCCCTCAGCCTTGGCGGGCATATATTTGTCCATGAAGTTCAGGTCAGAGAAGGCATCTTTACCATAGATCACCTTGCCGTTATAGACATTCTGACAGTCGTTATAGACAAATTTGGGTGTGAGCGCTGCGCCGCCGAGAATGACAGGAACTGTAATGCCACGATTGTTAAATTCCTGCAAGTTGTCTTTCATGAAGGCAGTGGATTTAACCAATAAACCACTCATGGCAATACAGTCCGCTTTGCATTCTTCATAGGCTTGAATGATATTCTCCACCGATTGCTTGATGCCAATATTAACGACTTTGTAGCCATTATTAGAGAGAATGATATCGACGAGGTTTTTGCCAATATCATGGACATCGCCCTTTACCGTCGCGATCAGGAATACACCTTTATTAGAACCTTCCGCTTTTTCCATGAACTTCTCTAGGAAAGCAACTGCCGATTTCATAGTTTCGGCGGATTGCAGCACAAAGGGAAGTTGCATCTGTCCTGAGCCGAAGAGTTCACCCACAACTTTCATACCATCGAGCAGGAATTGATTGATAATTACGAGCGGCTCATAGTTTTTCAGAGCTTCAGTGAGCGCGTCATCTAAACCAATGCGATCGCCATCAATAATATGATTTTTGAGCTTCTCCTCAATTGTGAGATTGTCATCAACAACTTTAACGCGCTTTGCCGAAACCCCTTCAAATAGCTTCGTATATTCGCCAAGGGGATCGTAGGTGCAGATATCACCATCAAACTGACGCTGATCGAAGATGAGTTGACGGGCTACTTCTAATTCTCTTTCAGGAATGCGGTTAAGCGGCACGATCTTACTAGCATGAACGATCGATGAATCCATACCGACTTTCATCGCTTCATGCAAAAACACCGAGTTCAGAACAATGCGAGAAGCAGGATTTAGACCAAAGGAAACATTGGAAACACCAAGTAATACATGGGTTTCGGGCATCGCTTCCTTGATGCGGCGAATTGATTCAATGGTAGCAGCAGCATTCTGGCGATCCTCTTCGATCCCTGTGGAAATCGGCAAGGCAAGCGTATCAAAGAAGATCTCACTAGCGGGCATTCCTAATTCTTCCGTTGCCTGTTTGTAAGCGCGGGAAGCGATCGCAAATTTTTTGTCGGCAGTTCTTGCCATGCCCTCTTCATCGATCGTACCGATGACGATTCCCGCGCCATATTGTTTGGCGAGGCTTACGACTTTGCAGAAGCGTTCCTCACCATCCTCATAGTTAGTGGAGTTGAGAATGCATTTACCACCCGCCACCTTTAACCCTGCTTCCATCTTTTCCCATTCGGTGGAATCGAGCATCAGCGGCAAAGTCACGTTAGTGACGAGGCGCGATACCAGTTCATGCATATCCCGCACGCCATCGCGTCCCACATAGTCCACGTTGACATCGAGAACATGTGCGCCTTCCTTAACTTGCGATCGCGCGATCGCCACTAGCCCATCCCAATCCTCAGCATTGAGCAAATCACGAGTCTTCTTAGAGCCGCTAGCATTTAATCTTTCACCAACAATCAGGAAAGAATTGTCTTGAATATAGGGCTGAGAGCTATAAATGGAAGCAGCGGAAGGAACAACTAGAGGTTCGCGTTTTTTCGGTTTGAGGGTCTTGGCAGCATCGGCTAAAGCCTTGATGTGGGCTGGTCTTGTGCCACAGCAACCACCGATAATCTGTACGCCTAAATCTTCGACAAAATGCGCTAGATGTCCTTTGAGATCATCGGGAGTGAGGCGATAAAAAGCTTGTCCACCCACATTTTCAGGCAGACCTGCATTGGGCACACAGGACACCACAAAGGGCGAATGGGCGCTCAAATATTGGATATGCTCTTTCATCAGGTCGGGACCCGTGGCGCAGTTCAGCCCTAAGATGTCGATGGGATAGGGTTCGAGAATGGTCACGACTGCGGAAATGTCGGAGCCGACGAGCATTGTGCCTGTGGTTTCCATCGTTACCGAAACCATCACAGGAATACGGGGTTTGCCCTCGGCGGTTTTCTTGTCAAAAAATTCAGCGATCGCATTGAGCGCGACCTTAATTTGCAGGACATCCTGACAGGTTTCAATTAATAATAAATCTGCACCGCCATCGTACAGCCCTTCAATCTGCTCGATAAAGGACTGCTTCATCGTATCAAAATCAATATGCAGCAGAGTCGGCAACTTGGTGGTTGGACCGATCGATCCTGCCACAAAACGGGGTTTCTCAGGGGTGGAAAATTCGGCAGCTACGGACTTGGCTAATTCTGTTGCTTTTTTGCTGAGTTCGTAGGCTAAATGCCCCAAATTATATTCATTCAAAACGATCGATGTACCGCCAAAGGTATCCGTCTCGATCACATCGGCTCCCGCTGCCAAAAAGTCGCGATGCACTGTCGCCACTGCTTCAGGTTTCGTCATCACCAGATACTCGTTGCAACCCTCATACTCTGCGCCGCCAAAGTCTTCGGCAGTGAGGTTTTGGACTTGCAAATTTGTACCCATCGCACCATCAAAGACAATGACGGGGCGATCGCTGCTGTGAAGACGTTCCAGAAACAGGCTGGTCATTTGATCTATACCCTAAGCTAACAAAGTGACTCTAGTTGCCCATTATATCAAACTATATCAAGCAGAACGTCTTCATAAAACTGCTTGATCGTTGCTTGAAATCCTAAACTTGCAAATTCCACTACTTCCCCTTGACCGAAGGGAAATAGTTCCCATCGATTTTCAGCATTACGTCGAAAAACATCTACTTGGATAGAACTCTGCTCGATCAAAACATATTCTTGCAATGTTTCAATCTGGCGATATTCAGCAAATTTTTCACCACGATCGCGACTTGCTGTAGATGATGGAGAAAGTACTTCGATAATCAGTTTGGGGAATTGCTTGCGATCATTAGGGATGCGATCGCGGGAATCACAGGTAACAAATCTGGTAATTGCTCAACGCAGGGAAATTGACAAAAAGGCAAAAGCTGATAAATTAAAGGAATGAAGGAACTACCCAACCTAAAAGAACTAACAGACGAGGCAAAAGAAGCCTTGATAGTCAAGTTATGGGAAGAACTACAAAAATTACAGAAACAGCTAGAGAAGAAACCAAAGAAGACTTCAAAGAACTCAAGCTTGCCACCAGCCAAAGGATTTAAAGCAGAGATCAATAGTCCAGAAGAAATAGAAGGCAAACGAGCAGGAAGTATAGGTAGAGACGGAGGTGGTCGTCAACTGAGTGAAAATCCAGACCAAACAATTAAAGCAAGCGGAAAAAGTTGTGTAGAATGCGGGAAAGAGATCACCGAATCAATGCAGGTATTACTGGAAAGATATGACAAGATCGATATACCGCCAATCAAGCCCATCGTAACCAGAATCGAAAGGTATGGATGCAAGTGTGAGCATTGTGGGCAGGAACAAATAGCAACAGTACCTGTAGGCATGGAAGCAGGTAGCCCCTTTGGAGATCGAATCGCGGCGCTAGTGACAACGATGAGGTACAGTCACGGGATAAGCTATGGACGAATGCAGCAAATGCTAAGCGAAGTATTTGGCTTAGAGATATCAGAAGGAGCAATCGCCAATCTCTTAACAAGGGTAAAGGCAAGAATAGAGTCAGAAGTCACAGAAATACTCCAAACGCTCAAAACATCTCGTCTAGTATGCAGTGACGAAACTAGTGCAAGGGTAAACGGCAAGAATCAATGGGAATGGGTATTTCAAAACGAGCAAGTATGTTTTCATATCATCCGACCTTCTAGAGGTGCAAATGTCATCACCGAAGTAATGGCTGAGCATCAACCAGAGGTATGGGTGTCAGATTTGTTTAGCGCCCAAACGAGCAATCCAGCGACAGCATGGCAAGTTTGTCTTGCCCATCAACTTAGAGATTGTCAATATGGAATTGATGCAGGAGACCATATTTTCTCTGGCAGGATGAAAAAGCTACTGCTACGAGCTTTTGTACTGCGAAGGCGATGGTCGGATTTAGCTGACTCTACCCGTTATCAATATCGATGTCGATTGTATCGAGACCTTGACAGTATTCTTGCTCTGTTACCCACTCAAGAAGATGGTCTCAGATTAAAGAAGCGATATCTGGAGTTACGAGAAAACTTATTCCTGTTTTTGGATGACTCTAGCATCCCACCAACCAATAACTCTAGCGAACAGGCTTTGCGTTGGAGTGTCATTTTTAGAAAAGTTACGAATGGTTTTCGCTCCGATTGGGGGCGTGACTTATTTGCGGCTGTTCGTTCCATTGTCAACACGGGAAAAAGACAAGGCTTTTCTGCTTTTGAGTCTATTCTTATCGCTTTGAATCCTCTCAAATCATTGCTTCCTATAGGTTGAGCAGTTGCCAAATTTGTTAACAGCCTATAGCTTACCTGAGATCTTGCACCATTCAAGAAAAGGGGTTGCAGAAAGAGCAAAGATGTGAAAAAAAGGGCGTAGTAGTAAATTAATAAACGATTATGGAAAGCATCGTTAAGCACGCCCAAGGGCTAGTGTATAGCCTAATTTGTCTGATGCCAAGTGTGTATCAAAAAGCAAGTCTGAATGCAATACTGGGACTATTCCTCGAAGCACAAGGACATCCCTATCCAGAACATACAGAGGTAAAATCAGCTAGTGCCCTAAGCCGATTTCTCAATCACTATAACTGGTCAACGAGAGGGTTAATTCGGTCAACAAGGCAGGCCATATTGGGACAAATCGCCAAGCATCGTCCATCGAAGAGAGTGCCATTAAAGATACTGATAGACTTGACCACCCTAGAAAAATGCGGCAAGTTTTTACATTTGAGTAATCCGACCAAAGATGAACCTGACCCATGGGTAAGAATACTAAACGGCAAGCGCGGACTACATCTGGTTGTACTTTATCTGGTCTATGGAGAGTGGCGTGTACCATGGAGTTTTAGAGTATGGCGTGGTAAAGGATACCCCAGTCCCTCTGACTTAGCTTGTAAGTTGTTGCGGACAGTCCCCAAGCAACTAACCCAAGGCATGACTGTGATTGTGCTTGCTGATACTGAGTTTAGTAAGGTGAAGTTTTTCAATGCTGTCCGCGCCAAGTCTTGGCGTATTGTTGTTGGTGTACGCAACAATCGTCATCTTCAAGATGGACGTACCGTCAAACAACTTTATCGTCATGGCAAACGTGGACAACAAGTTTTTCTAGAAGGGCTAACTCAGCCTTTGACGATTTCTTGGTTCTGGCTCAAAAGA
>NZ_SELU01000114.1:0-6319 GCF_006861605.1 Pseudanabaena sp. UWO310
ATATACAGAAGACCAACATAGAGAGTGGCGGCGCTTTGCGCCGCCACTCTCTATGTTGGTCTTCTAGAGGGTTGCTTCGAGAATCTGAGCGGTGATTGCCCCTAAGATTGAAACCGTTAAGTATTTACCAATCATCGGATTGTCGCCTAAGGAATTATCCTGTTTGCAGCCTGTTAAAAATAATGACCAGGCCTGTGTTGCGTTAATGGTCTGAAATCGATTAAAACTATTGGTAAAGATTAAACGCATAAATCTTATCTAATCAAAATTGAAAAATTAGTGAAGAATGCTGCATCGCTTGAGGTATTCGAGTTTCATTGCCTCAGATGAACATAGCACAGATATTGTAATAAAAGTTCACAAATCAAAAAAGATTAATCAAGAATTTAGCCTGCTGCTAGGTTGCTAGAATTTCATTGGCTATTGAGGCGATCGCTATAGTCCCGCGTACCATTCGTAGCCAAGATCCTCCCAATAGCCTCGCTTTTCTCCAAGTTCCTTGGTCAGTTGAATTCTTGTCACCCATTTACTGAGCTTATAGCCAAGTTTGATCGGTGAAGCGAGACGTAGAGGCGCACCATTCTCTTTGGCTAGAGGCTGTCCATTTTTTTGGTATGCCATCAAGGTTTGAGGATGCATGACCGAATCGAGATCCCAGCTTTCATAATAGCCATCTGCCGAATAGAAATAGGCATATCTAGCTTGAGGGGATGGCTGGGCGATCGCTAGTAGATCTCTGACCCTTACTCCACCCCATTGAACGATCGCCGCCCAGCCCTCGACACAAACATGGCGGATGACCATATTTCTAAAGGGTAATCTTTGCAGGTCGCTCATATTAAGACTCAGAGGATTATTCACTTCACCATCAATAATTAATCGATAGGTTTCAAGCGCGATCGCGGGAGTAAATCGAAAGGTATTTACAATTAATTTATCGGGTTCGATCGCACTAAGCGGAAACTCTGGTATGGGCTGTTGGGGTTGAAAAATTAATGACTCGACCTGCTGGTTAAGAGGCTCCGATAAACTGCCTACTAGCCCTTCTGCAAGACTGCCAAAGCCAATTGTTAACAAGCCCATACCTGCCAAGGTCAAAAAGCGACGACGGGGAACAAAATCGGTATCGTCAAGGTTTAAATCTGGCGGTTGTTGAGGGTCTTCTAGCATGGCTTTTAAGTTCTTGTAAATTCTCTAATGATCTTTACTGATCTTTACTAATATAGCTGCCGCCAGTTTTGTTAGGACAAAATCAAAACCCCAAAGAGAGTTGCCGCGCTCCGCGCGGCAACTCTCTTTGGGGTTTTATGTCCTGATCCAGTTGGCGGCAGTTATATAGCTACAGTCACTTGAATTAGGACAAATCAAACCCCAAGAATTGACTGGCGGCGCGAAGCGCCGCCAGTCAATTCTTGGGGTTTATGTCCTAGTACATTTGACGATCGCTATAACAATTAGGTCAATCCTTATCGGAGAGAGCGGATTGCTCTGACCAAAACATGGAATCTAGCAAGCGATCGCCACCGACATTTCGCCCTAGTTGGGAATGTAAAACAGCTAAAAAGATTGCGATCGGGACTGCCATAAAATGGGTAATCCGCAGGGCCTCCCATCCCCCAAAGCTATCTACAATCCAATAAAACTGAGCAGGCTTAAACATCCCTAACCCCGTAAAAATTGATAATAATAAAATCGGGATCATCAGGGTATAAACCAAACGATGCCAAGCATAGTTCTTCCGCTTGTTATTTTGGCTAAAGACTAGGGCTTTGACATCTTTGCTGCTGATATAGCGATGTCGCCATCTTCGGGTCAGCACTACATAAATTCCATACCAAAGCAAATTCAAGGCAAAGATCCACATTGTCGCAAAATGCCAATGTCGCCCCCCCGCTAACCATCCTCCTAACCCCAAAATAGGAGGAATATGTATACCCTCGCGTCCTCCAAATACGGGATTGGCATTATAAATTTGGAGCCCGCTCGCGATCATCAAAAATAAACTAACGAGACTTACCCAATGGAAAACTTTAGCTGGCAAATCTTGGCGGGGGATTTTGGCTGCCTTTGGAGTTGGTGGAGTTGGCGATCGCATGACTATTCCTAGAGGCTTTTGTTTAGATTCTAGCCGAATCATACCAAATCACAAATTGGCTACGCCATTTTGTGATTTTAAAACCCTTACTGGGTTTGGTTTTCAATTACCAAAAGTGTAGCCACACTTTTGGTAATTGGTATCAATCGCGGGAACAAACCAAAAAAAGAGGTGACGCATGGCATCACCTCTTTTTTTGATGGTTTAGTTCAAAATCCTAACTATTCTCTAGGTATTCTGAGTCTCTAGGTATTCTAAGTACTTCCAAATACTATCAAATACTACTGAGGCTTTTTAGCGTCGTCAGCAGGCTTAGCAGCATCAGGCTTAGGAGCATCACCAGGCTTAGCAGCATCAGACTTAGTAGCATCAGCAGGCTTAGCGGCATCACCAGGCTTAGCATCAGGCTTAGTAGCATCAGGCTTCATCGCGTCACCAGCCTTGTCCTTGGCAGCATCAGGCTTAGCAGCATCGCCAGGCTTAGCGGCATCACCAGGCTTAGCATCAGACTTCATGGCATCACCAGGCTTAGCATCCTTAGCGGCATCAGGCTTTGCAGTAGACTTGTCCTTATCAGCAGCAGGCTTAGCATCTTTCGTAGCATCAGGCTTTGCAGCAGGTGTAGATGTAGCTGCTGGAGTAGCAGTAGGAGCTGGGGTTTCAGTAGCACAGGAGACTAAACCAGCCGATAATCCAAGGCTTGCAACAATCAAAAGAGCTTTCAAGTTCATAGTTGTAATTTTTTTCTGTTTAGTAATGGATCTAACTAATTTAGGGACTAAGTAAAAATATGTAGTTTATGTGGAGGAGCCTACGTATAATTACTCACTGATTTTATTCTATGTTAAATAATTGTTAATTAATAGCTTAATTTTTGTAAATTTGTAATCTGTATAGCTAATTGATCGGATAGATCGTGTAGAAGCCTTGTTAAGTAAGGAAATGATCGAAAATATACCTATAAGAATTTTTGAACTAATAATTCAAGGCGATCGCTTACCCAGCTCAGATCGTGAATTATTAGTGGGGGATATCAAAAAAAATAGCGATTGTTTTTTGCCCTTCGATGCGTTATCAATCGAGATGCTCGCCGATTCAAATATGGTCGATGAGGTATTTGTCGATGGGGTATTTAATGACATCGTTGATCGGCGATCGCGTCTCATGGCGTTAGTTTATCCAGAGATCTCGCAAGCCTTGAGTCGTCAAAATATTCTAATTTCGCCCCCTGCGGTCATATTTTCCCTGTTGTGGTACTACTGGTTACCCCTCGCCCAAAGGCTAGCCTTTCAGCAAGAAAAAGCTGGGCGCACATTAATCCAAGGTTTATTAGGTGGACAAGGCACAGGCAAAACCACCCTAGGGTATGTCCTAAATATATTGTTGCGCCATCTAGGTAAGACCTTCCTGAGCATCTCCCTTGATGATTTCTATAAAACCTATACCGATCGCCAAAAATTACGCGATCGCCGTCCCGAAATAATTTGGCGAGGTCCCCCCAGTACCCACGATATTGATTTAGGGATTGAAGTTTTACAGAAATTACGCGATCGCTCGCCTGCCCATAGTCAAGGGATTGCTATCCCGCGTTTTGATAAGTCATTACATAATGGGGCAGGGGATCGGCGCGAACCTGAAATTTCCGAGAATGCCGATATCGTCCTGTTTGAAGGCTGGTTTGTCGGGATGCATCCCCTGCCTGTTTCTGCATTTCGCAATTTTGTCCCGCCCATTCTATCGGAGCGCGATCGCGAGTTTGCCCTTGAATGTAACGCCAACCTCTACAATTACTTGCCGCTCTGGGACTACCTCGATAGTCTGATCGTTCTCGTCCCTGAAGACTATACCTACAGCCTGCAATGGCGCATTGAAGCCGAACGCAAACTAATTGCCACAGGAAAAACGGGCATGAGCGATCGCGAAATCGCCCATTTTGTGGAATATTTTTGGAAAGCACTACATCCTGAATTATTTATGCCCCGCATAATCACTCCTACCAGTAGCAGCGATCGCGGCGGCGATTTAGTGGTCAAAATATCGCGATCGCATATGCCAACCAAGATTTATAGCCCAAAACACCGAATATAAGTGCTTGTGCAAAATAAATTACCCAAACCCGTAAAGTTGCGCCCCTACGGGGCGCAACTTTACGGGTTTGGGTTTGTAATTAATTATGCCCAGCTACTTACATCTGAAGCCAGCTTTTAAAACCAAAGAGGGGAATGGCGACGCAAATCGCAACCACTCCCTTCTCTAGCCAACGAACGCTAAAGCATTGACCTTGTTTTTAGGTTTTATCGGAATCAATCGGAATCAATCGGAGGGAATAGTTTATTATGTTGATACAAATAAAATAATTAGACCTATTGGTCGATTCTGACGCAGTTATTTCCTCACATTACCTTAAGTATTTTGAGTGGTAAGCAAAGTCAGGATCAATTATCATAAATTAAAATTAAGAATCGTTAAGATCTTACTCACTACATAGATTAAGGAACATTTGCAATGGGATTACCCTGGTATCGAGTGCATACAGTTCTCCTGAACGATCCAGGAAGACTGATCGCCACGCACCTGATGCACACTGCTCTCGTAGCAGGGTGGGCAGGCTCGATGGCACTTTATGAGCTAGCAATTTTTGACCCCAGTGACCCCGTCCTCAACCCCATGTGGCGGCAAGGTATGTTCGTCATGCCCTTCATGACCCGTCTTGGTATTACCAACTCTTGGAGTGGCTGGACAATTACTGGCGAACAAGTTGCCGACCCTGGTTTTTGGTCTTTTGAAGGTGTCGCTCTAGCCCACATCGTCCTTTCTGGTTTACTTTTCCTAGCTGCCATTTGGCACTGGGTTAACTGGGATTTAGAACTATTTAGAGATCCTCGCACAGGTGAGCCAGCTTTGGACTTGCCGAAGATGTTCGGCATTCACCTTTTCCTATCTGGTTTACTCTGCTTTGGTTTTGGTGCATTCCACCAAACAGGACTCTTTGGTCCTGGCATGTGGGTATCTGATGCCTATGGCTTAACTGGTCATGTTGCACCTGTAGCGCCTGAATGGGGACCAAATGGATTTAACCCCTTCAATGCTGGCGGTATCGTGGCTCACCATATTGCTGCTGGTATCGTTGGTATCGTTGCTGGTCTATTTCACTTGACAGTGCGTCCACCAGAGCGTTTATACAAAGCCCTGCGTATGGGGAACATCGAAACCGTTCTCTCTAGCAGCATTGCAGCGGTATTCTTTGCCGCCTTTGTCGTTGCTGGAACCATGTGGTATGGCTCGGCAGCAACTCCCATCGAGTTATTTGGCCCTACCCGCTATCAATGGGATAGCAATTCCTTCCAGCAAGAAATTTCTCGTCGCGTTCAAACTGGTCTCAATGCTGGCTTGAGTGCTGAAGATGCTTGGTCGAAGATTCCCGATAAACTTGCTTTCTATGACTATGTTGGTAACAGCCCTGCTAAAGGTGGTTTGTTCCGCGTTGGTCCCATGAATAATGGTGATGGTATTGCCCAAGGTTGGCAAGGGCATCCTATTTTCAAGGATGGTGAAGGTCGTGAGTTGAGCGTCCGCCGCTTGCCTAACTTCTTTGAAACCTTCCCTGTTGTTCTTCAAGACCAAGATGGTGTGGTTAGAGCTGACATTCCTTTCCGTCGCGCTGAATCAAAGTACAGTGTTGAACAAACTGGTGTTACTGTCTCTTTTGTCGGTGGAGAGTTAAATGGTAAGTCTTTTAACGATGCCCCAACCGTTAAGAAGTATGCACGCCAAGCTCAGCTAGGTGAAATCTTTGAATTTGACCAAGAAAAGAATAATTCCGATGGTGTATTCCGTACTAGCCCTCGTGGTTGGTTCACTTTCGGACATGCAGTATTTGCTCTGTTCTTCTTCTTCGGTCATATTTGGCATGGTGCTCGTACCTTGTTCCGCGATGTGTTTGCTGGGGTTGACCCAGAACTCAGCGAAGAGCAAGTTGAATGGGGTGCATTCCAAAAAGTTGGTGACAAAACTACTCGCGCTGTTGAGGCATAAAATTCAATGGAAGCTCTTACTTATACCTTTATTTTCGCTTGTTTGATTGGTTTGTTCTTCTTTGCAATCTTCTTCCGTGAACCACCTAAGGTTCCTTCTAAAGATAAGAAGTAATTTCTAAATAAAAAAGCCCGCCTAGGCGGGCTTTTTTATTTAGAAATTGTGTGATTTTATAGTTGTAGTCAGTAA
>NZ_SELU01000022.1:0-74488 GCF_006861605.1 Pseudanabaena sp. UWO310
TACATTCTTGCAACAATTCATCGAGCAGTTCTTTGCGTATATTCATCTGTTTTGGTGTTAGTAGTTGTGTGTCTAGATTGTCTCTCTGTATATATCCCAGACTTTACACAAAATACTCTACACTCTCAAAAAGCCGTCGAAAATTCCTCAGAACTCGGCGAACCCGACAAGCAAAAAGCTCTCGAATATCTCAATCAAATTGGCGAAATGTCAGCCAAAGAGCCATCACAAAAAAAGGGAATGCTTCCAATTTTACTTGATGCCTTCACAGGTGTAATTAGCAAAGCATCTGGCCTCATCGAACCCGTCAAAAAAATTGCAGCAGCCATTCTCAGTATTTGGCAAACCTGACTGTATCTCCCCCTTGTGAAAACCATAGGGCTTAAATTGACCTAACCGAAACATAGAGCCTTAATTATAGCTATATTCACTTAAGTCAGGACATCAAACCCAATAGAGAGTTGCGGTGCGAAGCACCGCAACTCTCTATTGGGTTTGATGTTTGTCCTAACATTACTGACTATAGCTATATCACTCCCATCACCTATTCAGGCAAAAAATCTTCATCAAGCACTTGCTCAGAAGTAAAAGGGCAAATCTCAGGGAAATGGTCTAAAGGTAATTTTGTTTCAATTTTGGCTTGTTTCCTTGCATTTCGATAGCACTTATCAAATATTTGCAAATAATATCTTTTCAAACTAGGACTCGCCTCAAAGCATTCATCTATGCGACGACGATGCTCGGCGATACTTTTTTCCCAACTTCTTGTGCGTTTGTGTGGTTGATATTGCCATTTAAGTAAATGTAGTAAAACTACGACTAAATCACTACTTAAAGCATGTTTATCACTATTTCCCATCGATTCTACTTCTTCGAGTAAATTCACTACATCTAGTTCTGTTAATCGCCCCTCACGCAATAGCTGTACTGTTGCCTCAACCCATAGATTAAAGTCACATTCATAGAGATTGCTAAGTGAATCAAGATGGCTCTTAGCGATCGCTGTTTCGTCGATATCCTGTGGCTCTAAGTAAGCCTGTGTCATCAGCTTCTCCTCCAAGGTTTATTCGCAATTAATTCTGAGGCTAACATAAAAATAAATTGAGAAATGGGTATTGAGAAAGGGTTTGCGTAGCAAATCCTTTCTCAATACCCAAAGGTAAAAAAATAAAGAGCGTAAAGAACGCAACGCGTTCTTTACGCCCCTCTAGGCTTTGTTTAGCTATATTGACGCTGGTGATAGGATTGCAAGCGGTAAATGTGATAGAAGAGTTGCCAGAAGTATTTTTCGGTCAAGCCACAGGTAGAAGCACCGCGCAGCACTACATTGGAGTACCACTCATTGGGCGCGAGTTCGCGAGATAGCTTATTGACAACGCTGTAAGTCCGCACATTTGTATAGACCTTTTTATCAACCGTAACCGTGATCAGTTCGTGCTGATAGCCCCCTCGCGATACATCCTCACGGATATCTAAGCGATCGCTCAAGCGCATCGGCAAGCAATATAAAACCCCTTCTACATAGGAATTCGGATCCTTCACAATATCCAAGCAACCGCAATCGCGATGGGGCGATCGGTAATAAAAACCGAGTCTATAACCACTTAAACGCGCCACCCCGACGACATAATGATGGGCTGCTTCACCAAGCGATCGCTTCAAATCTACAGGACACATACAGGAACCGTAAGCAAAGTAGTAAAACATCGGCTCCGATGGACATAATCCTAGTTCAGAATCTACTGAGGTCTGTAACTGCTGTATTGACTTTGATTTGAGCGAATCTACCATATCGATAACATTTGGCAAAAACTATTTAGTATTCTGTGATACCTACAAAAAGTATAAAGCTTTGTGTATGCTCATCAGGATTAACTAGTTCACAAGTTTTTAGCGGTTTAAAAACTCTAAATAATGCTTACAGGTAATGAGTATGTCGCACATAATTTTAAAAAAATATGCCTGAGTATACAAAAACAGATCTAGAGGCAGAAAATTTACCAGACGATCAGGATCCCCTGTTACCTAAAAAAACTTCCTTAGGTGAAATAGCCCTAGTTTTTAGCAAATTAGGGGTAACTGCCTTTGGCGGACCTGCCGCTCACATTGCCCAGATTGAATTGGAGGTGGTACAGCGTCGCCAATGGCTCAGTCGGGAGAAGTTATTAGATTTGCTGAGTATTAGCAATTTAATTCCAGGCCCGAATTCCACCGAGTTAGTAATTCATGTGGGTTTGGAGCGCGCTGGATGGAGAGGGATGCTTGTCGCGGGAAGTTGTTTTATTTTGCCTGCAATGCTGATGACATGGGGATTGGCGATCGCCTATGGGCAATACCAATCAATTCCTACGGCTGGTGGGCTACTTTACGGGATCAAACCCGTAATTATTGCGATCGTCCTTCAAGCTTTGACCAAACTGGGGCGATCGGGACTAAAAAGTGCTGCAACTTGGAGCGCGGGCATTTTGGTGTTGGTCTTATATTTACTTTCTATTAACGAAATCATTCTCATGCTAAGTGCTGGGCTGATTGTCGCCTTAGTCGCTAATCTCGATTCTCTCAAAAAATCTCGATTTTTGTCCTTTACGATTTCTCCCTTGTCTTGGGGAACATTTACCTTGGGCGCGATCGCTACCGAAAGTCACCCGAAAACTTGGCTAGCTGTATTTTGGAGCTTTCTTAAAATTGGTTCCTTCCTCTATGGTGGTGGGTATGTCCTATTGGCTTTTGTGCAACAAGAATTTGTCGATCGTCTGCATTGGCTAACTTCACAGCAGTTATTGGATGCTGTAGCGATCGGGCAGTTTACGCCTGGACCAATTTTAACGACGGCAACCTTTATTGGTTATCTCATCGCAGGAAATTTGGGAGCGATCGCGGCGACAATTGGTATTTTCTTACCCGCATTTATGTTAGTTCCATTAATAAATCCCTTTGTCTCAAAATTACGCAAATCACCTTGGACTGCGGGTTTCTTAGATGGAGTGAATGCTGCTTCCATTGGCTTGATGGCAGCCGTAGCATGGGAATTAGGACGCGGAACTCTTACCGATATCTGGACAATTATTATTGCGATCGCCAGTCTTGCCATGCTGCTCAAATTTCCGAAATTAAATTCGGTCTGGTTAGTACTCGCTGGCGGTGCGATCGGTTGGTTACTTAAGATTTATCAATAGTCCCGAACTCCATACGGGGCATCTTTACACAAAGAAGGAAACGCTATACTAAGCAAATTACTAAGTAGCTAGGTTTTAAGTTTACTTAAAACCTAGAAGAGTATACCGCCCGCATAGCGGGCGGTATGCTCGCTGGTTTTGGTTTTTAATTATGCCGAACTACTTAATAAGCAAATTACTAATAAGCAAATTACTAAAACTTTTGCGGTTGAGGTCAATTTTATGGTTCTCCAAGTCTCACCCATTAAAATCGAGCCAAACATTACTTGGGAAGCTTTACCCGCTGATTTTGTATTACCCGACGATCCCGTGGAAAATATTCAACAACCGATTTTAGCTGCTGCGCTCACCGATGCCTTAGGAGCCGCAGGACTAATCCAACCAGAAATGCTTATTGGTTCTAACTTTGGTTTAGTTGCCTCCATAAATTCGCGAACTATCGTCAAAGCTCCTGATTGGTTTTATGTGCCTAGAGTTAATCCCATTAGCGAAGAGTTTGCGCGGCGCAGTTATACCCCAAATCTAGAAGGCGAACCTGTGGCGATCGCAATGGAATTTCTATCAGAGACAGAGGGTGGCGAACTTTCGATTAGGGCAACTCCTCCCTATGGCAAGCTTTATTTTTACGAAAGAATTTTGCAAGTCCCGACTTATGTTATCTACGATCCTTCCGTGCCGAGTATAGAGGTACGGTGCTTACAGAATGGTCGGTATGTGCTGCAAGAACCGAATAGTCAAGGACAGGTATGGATTCCAGAACTAGATTTATTTCTCGGCATTTGGTTGGGAACGCGATTAGGGCAATCGATGAATTGGTTGCGTTGGTATGATCGCTCTGGCAAGTTGTTACTATGGAGCGCCGAACAAGCCGAACAAGAACGGCAAAGATCGGAAATACTAGCAGCAAAGTTACGCGAACTTGGTGTCGATTGTAGTTAAGACCTAAAACCCAAAATAGAGTTGCGGCGCAACGCGCCGCAACTCTATTTTGGGTTTTGAGTTTGTCCTAACATAACTGGCTACCGCTAAAAAATAATTGAATTTAAAATTTAATTTAAAATTCAATAACGTTCTTATCACTAGTACTGCTACCACCACCAGATAAATCGAGATAATTAACTCCGATCAGTTTGCTAATTTCCGCTTTGCGTTGTTTGGCTTCTTTAATTTTCGCTTGACATTCATAGCCAAAATCGGGATTGGCAATCACATCCGTACTTTGATATTTACTCAGCCAGTCCTTTTCATGTTTCTCACACATGATGTATTGAATCTTCGCGATCGCTGTTCTCACGACAATCTGAGGGCGGAGTAGGGCAACGCGGGAATTTTCATCGAGCCAAAGCAGATGCTGCAATTGCTGGGCGACTTCTTCTTGTTCCGCACAGAGAATCTGTAATTGCTGGACTAGATGATCGGGATAGGGTTCCTCCGTTGCAAGGGAAGTTTTATTGGCTTGGAGAAGATTGAGAATTGTTTGCCAAAGATAGCGATGATTCGATTGGGTAAATTCAATATTCTCTTCTTCGGCAATCTCTTGGTATAGGTAGGCGCGATGTTGAGGAAAATGCAGATAGATTTGCAAAAGTTGGGCTTCCGCAGAATGTAATGCATTGGTTGTAGGGGAGAGTGATGGAGCGGGTTTATTGCTATTCCATCTCGTATTGCGTAATTGGCGGCGCAGATCTTGCTCTAGACGCAATGCTAGGTAAGAATTTCCTTGAGATAATTTTTGGGCGGAAGTATGAATGTAATGGGTACGGAAGAAGGAATCGACGGGCAGATTGTTTAATAATTGCGCGATCGCTTGACTACTCTTTTGGAAGCGATCGGCTTGATTGAGATCCTGTCCTGATAGAATTTGGTCGATTTGCCAATCGAGAAATAGCGGCGCATTTTCGAGTAAGCCTTGATAGGCTCCAGCGCTATGTTGTTTCAGATATTCATCGGCATCTTTGCCATCGGGCATCGTCAGAACTCGTAATTGCACAGTTCCATTAAAAACTAGTTCTTTAAATCCCGCGATCGCCTTTTCTGCGGCCGTAATTCCTGCTTTATCGGCATCGAAATTTAAAATTACATTTTTGGATTCGGTATAGCGCAGCAATTGCTTCATCTGGTCGGCATTGAGAGCCACACCCATCGTGGCGATCGCTTGTCCGATTCCCGCTTGATGCAAAGCGATCGCGTCAAAATATCCCTCGACGACAATTGCGCGATCGGATTTGGCAATCTCATCTCTTGCCTTATCCATCGCAAATAAAACAGTACCCTTGCTAAAGAGTTCTGTTTCAGGAGAATTTAAATACTTGGGTTCCTCATCACCGAGAGAGCGTCCACCAAAGGCAATGACCCGACCGCGAGTATCGTGAATGGGAATCATCAAGCGATCGCGAAAGCGATCGTAAAATCCATTTCCCGTTTTACGCGGAACGATTAAACCTGCTTCTTCCACAAGCTTCATGGGAATCTGCTTTTGCTGTACCAGATATCCCATCAGGGTTTCCCAACCCGCAGGCGCATAACCTAGTTGAAATTTCTGGATGGTATCTTGGCTCATTTGCCGCTTTTCGGTGAGATAGGCTAAGGCGGCTCGTCCTTGATGGGCATGAAGTGCGTGTTGATAAAAACTCGTCGTCAACGCCATTACTTCGTATAGGCGATCGCGATGGGAGATTTGACGCTGAATTTCTTGAGCTTTTTCGGGCTCGACAGTTTGAATGGGAACGTTGTAGCGTTTGGCTAAATCTAAAACTACGTCAGAGAACGATCGCTTATCGATCTCCATCAAAAACTTGACTGCCCCACCGCCTGCCCCACAGTTAAAACAATGGTACATCTGCCGCGATGGGTTAACGGTTAAGGCGCTGGCGTTTGTACCGTTGTGAAAAGGACAGGCTCCCCGAAAATTTGCCCCACTTTTGCGTAGCACGACACGCTCAGACACGATATCTACAATGTCTGCCCTTTGACTTACTTGGTCAATCGTATCTTTGTGGATCTGGTACTGTGCAGACATAGCGATCGCTTATTTATAAACCGCAG
Source organism: Pseudanabaena sp. UWO310 (assembly GCF_006861605.1). Taxonomy (NCBI): domain Bacteria; kingdom Bacillati; phylum Cyanobacteriota; class Cyanophyceae; order Pseudanabaenales; family Pseudanabaenaceae; genus Pseudanabaena; species Pseudanabaena sp. UWO310. Next base: position 6,222 of record NZ_SELU01000022.1, read on the forward strand.
TATGCTCCATACATTTTATATTAATCAACCTCAAAAAATAAACTTAAAACCTAGAAATGCGTAGTGCCTGCGTAGTGGGTACTACGCATTCGGATTTTGGTTCCTACAGCTTACAGATTGGTGAACCTCTATGGATGCCAGAAATCGGCTTAGGGATTGGTCGTGCTGTATTGCCAAGCGATCGCTTTAGACGCGAAGTTTTAAGTTGGTTTGATGAAAGATGCGATCGCTATCTCACTGGTGAAGAAAAAGCTGATATCGAGAGGTATCGGGCTGATGCTGTACAGAAACAGGTGGATCTGTTATTAGCAAAGTTGCGATCGCTTGGTATTGATGATGAATAATAGATTAGCGATCTCTATATTCAGTAAATAATCAGACAGAAAGGCTAAACTAGATTTGAATGATATATTGCGTGTTTAGTTCATGGTATAGATGACATCGCTTTAAAATATGAGTTAAGGATAAGCAGGGTTTTGATATGAGTGATTCTACTTCGCAAGGTGTAAATAAGATAGATGCTTCTAGTGAAGTAGTTAATTCTAGTGAAGTAGAGAAAGCAATGGGACTCAGTAAGCAAGCTTGGGAGTTCGCTAATGCTGGGAAATTGGAAGAGGCAATTTATTTATTTGAACAGTCATTAAATATAGACACTCAGAGTGTTTACATCGTTAATCGATACACAACATTTTTAATTAGAAACAATTACTATCAAGAAGCGAAAAAGATATTTCAGGATTTCTTGATTAAATATCCAAACACTATAGATATACTAGTAAAGTATGCAAATTTTTTATTAGATTTAAACGAAGTAGATTCTGCTTTAACCTTATTTGTAGATATACTAAAAACTGATCCAAAAAATATTTTAGTATTGGTAAATTATGCAGAAATAGCTTACAAAGCAAAAAAGTATGATTTAACTTGTAGCTTATGCGAAATTATCTTATCCAAAGACAATAAAAATTGGCTGATACGCAATATTTATGCTAATTCTCTGGCAATACAAGGTTGTAAGGAGAAAGCATATAGTGTATTTTCGTCATCTTTATTACTTCTTGCAGATCAACAATTTGAACAACCTAAAAAAACAACTTTAAGAAGCAAATACACTAAACTTTTAACAGATTATATAGAAGCTTTATTTTTGAATGAGAACAAAGATGAAATTACTAATGTTTTTTCATGTTGTTTCTCTCATGAATTATTTTCTAATTCTTTAAAAAGTGGATATGGCTCAATGAAAATGAGTTTTTTGTCGTCTTTTATAAAAGAAATAAGACTTAGAAATATATATAAAAACTTAGCGAAAATATTTTTGAATTTTTGGATTAATGAAAATCCAACCAACTCAACTATATTGATTAATTACTTAGATTATGTACTTCAAGCTAAAAAACCAGATAGAAATAAGTTTTTTGAAATATATGAAATTTGGTTAGAAATTGAACCTAACAACATTGATATTTTAACTGTATATGCTAATTCTTTAGCTAATGATAACAAAAGAGAAAGAGCATTAGAATTATTTGAAAAAATTTATAGATTAGATTTCAATAATATTGCCATAACCAATGAATATATAAACACTTTACTAGTATGTAATTGCGAGAAAAAAGCACTGGATATTGTAGAGAATCTTTTGGGGATAGTTAGCGTAACTAATAAAAATATCTATAAATTTGCAGATTTATTTCTAGAAAAAAACAAATGCAATGAAGCAATAATTTTGTTTGAAAAGATTTCAAACAAAAATAAAACCAATATAATTCAATCTCTTATTGATTATATTAATTACTTGATTAAAAACAACAACTTTGAATCTACTATTTTTCTTTTTGAATATCTACTAAATTTAGAGGATAAAAATACATATATTCTTTATAGATATGCTAGTGTACTACTTCAATGTGAAGACTATAAAAAAGCATATGATATCTTTGATCGCTATTTAGAAATTGATAAATACAATATTTCTATTCTTAATCAATATGCCAATGCTTTAGTAAAACAAGGAAGTTATGCCAAAGCACTAGAATTATTTTCTTTCTCTTTGGAGTTAGACGATAGAGACGTTCGGACGTTGACTTGCTATGCAAATGCTTTGTTTAAAGTTGGCGAATATGAAAAGTCACTACATATACTAGAAATAAATATTCAGTTAGAACCATATAATATTATTACTCTAACCAATTATGCCAATACTCTTATAAAGCTAGAAAGGTTTACGGAAGCTTTCGCAGTTTTTGAAAAAGCTATTCAAGAAAATCCTTGTGATATTCATATTTTGAGATCCTACGCAAAATCTCTAACTGATTACGGGGATGTAGATAAAGCGTTTCATTTTTTTGAAATTGCATTGAGTATTAACAATACAGATTCTCGAATAATCAATGATTATTCAAGCTTATTAATTCAATATGAAAAGTGGTCAATTCTAGCTAAAATCAATCCTCATAAACCTTATTTTCGATTGAAGTATGCACAATATCTCGAAAGAGAAGGTGATTATGAAAGCGCACTGTCTCAACTCTTAGGTATTGGTTTAGCTACACAAAAGACCTATCACGCTAATATTATTCGATTAAATCTTGGGCGATTGTATTATCGATTAGGTCAAATTGATTTAGGCAAACAATTTTTTGAAGAAGCGATCGCCAACTCAGACGAACAAGATAAAACAATTCTTTATGCTGCCCGTAGCCTTTTAGCAACCAATCCAAATAGTCAAGAAGCAATTAATTTGTTACGTCAAATTCAAGAAGACTCACCTCTCTATGCTGAAGCCATGAAAGCGATCGCCCTTAACGCTGACGAAGAAACTTCCTACGAATTATTTGGAGCTGATGAAGAACAAATTGATGATATTGAAATGCTCTATCGTGCCATGTATCACAAGATTGGTAACGAAATAGCAGTGCTGAGATCGATTTCCTATCGATTGCTCAGGAGAATGGAAGGAGAACACCCTCTCGTTAAAGAAATTGTCAATGACTTTGAAAAATTACAACAGGGCATCGCCAGTCAGAGAGCCAATGAAAAAGCCGCGATCGCAGGGATTTCACATAGTAACTACAAACAGCTAATAGAAATTGTTTCTAAAACTGCTCATGACATCTCTGACGAAGTAAACAATCAACTCGCCGTAATTGAGTCCAAAACTCGTCGCGCCATGCGTAAACTTACAACTGAAGATTCGCAATACCAACAGTTTGAAAAATTACTTTTACAGCTAAAGATTACCCAAAAAGCCATCAACGATCTCAAATCTATTAATGAAGGTAAAACCATTCGCAGAAATCGCTTTTTAGTGCATCGATTATTTGAAAAATGGGAGCCAGAAAACTGGACAAGTCAACCGCGCATTGACGGTGTGCGTATTCGCCTTGACATTCGTAATCCCGACTCAGAATTTAATGGTGACGAGGAAAAAATTAAAAGTATTCTCAATGAACTAGTAGAAAATTCACTCAAACATAATTATGGCAACTCAAATTTATCGATTCGTATGTATTCTAGCGATTTGATCAATCCATCAGACATCAGCAGTCCGACCATCCCTGGCGATCGCAAATTTTTATATATAGAATTTACAGATAACGGTCAAGGCATACCCAACGATAAAAAAGAATGGATCTTTCAACCACTAAAAACCACATCCCCCGAAGATAAAGGTAGCGGACTGGGACTATTCATTGCCCGTAAAACCATCAAAAAAATGGGTGGACAAATTCGGGAAGTTGGCGAAGCAGGAAAAGGGGTAAGATTTCAGATATATTTGCCTTATTTATCATCAAACGCTTTGCAGTAAGACATTGTAGAAATTAAAAACTCACCCATGCAGACCCAAAACGTCCACCTCTTAGTCATCGAAGACCGCGCCGATAACTTGAATGAATTACTGACATGGCTACGCGAAGACTTTGGCTATCAGGAAATCGTTACTGCCACCACCACATCAGAAGCATTAGAAAAATTAGCATCTCCCTTTGATGTCATAATTTCAGATATGCGAATGTACGATGAAGTCAATGCGGGTTTTACGATTCTTGATTGGGTTCAGCAGCACAATTTATCATCGGTTGTGATTATTTTCACCGCTAACGAATCCTTAGAAGACTGCCATCGCGCTTGGAAATCAAAAGCTTGGGACTACATATCCAAGAATCCACCTACAGGTAACGCATTTGACACCCTCAATGATTCAATTCAAGAGGCGATCGCCTATCTCAATCGCTGGGGCAATCTCCCAAATCAACAATGGTTTGAAGAAAATCAGCAAGATCTCGAAGCCAAATATTGGGGACAATACATTGCGATCGCCAATCAAGTTGTCATCGACTCTGCTGATACCGCAACAGAATTATTCACAAAACTAGAAGAACGGGAACTCAGGCGATTTACCACTACAATTAAGCAAATTGGCGATCTAATTCCCATTCCTGAATTGATTAAACGAATCGAAAGCGATAATGTCGAATTTAAAAGTTCTTTTCAGTGGGATGTCAGAAATAATCGTGAGAACAAGGAATTACAACAAGAGGTACTTAAAGCGATCGCCTCATTCTTAAATACAGATGGCGGGACGGTATTGATTGGGGTTGAGGATAATGGCAATATTTTCGGCTTAGAAAAAGATATCAGTACGTTAAAAAATGGTTCTCTAGATTCATTTGAGCGCCACCTATTCCAACAAATCGAGAACAGCATCGGAAAAAAGTTTTTACTGAATCTAAAAATCCGTTTTGAGAATATTAATGGGCAATATATTTGTGCTGTTTACGTTCGCAAAGCTATTCAGCCAGCCTTTCTAAAACTAAAAAAGAAAAATAAAGATGGAAAAACTGAAGATTCGTTAGATCTATATGTGCGTACTGGCAATTCTAAGAGATCGCTGAATCCTATGGAAATATACGAATATGCGGTTACTAAGAGCAAGATAGATCGGTGATAAATCCCTTGAAGCAAAATGTAAAATAGGTTTAGCTCATATAGTTATGAAGCCATGTCCATATCCTTAAAATAGTTACTAATTATGATCGCAAATCCAAAATTTGATTACATAACTCCAGACGAATATCTCGAAATGGAGGAGAAGAGCGAAATTAAACATGAATATATTGATGGATATATTTATGCAATGGCTGGTGCAAACGATCCTCACGTTACGATCGCCTTAAACATGGCTTTTTTAATCCGCAACCATTTACGTGGCTCTAGTTGTCGAGTCTATATGTCAGATATGAAAGCAAGAATCGATTCATTAAATCGATTTTATTATCCAGATGTGATGGTGACTTGCGATCCTAGAGATACCCAATCACAAAATCAAAAGAGATATCCTAAACTAATTATCGAAGTTCTATCAAAGTCCACAGAAGCATTTGACCGTGGTGATAAATTTGCTGATTATCAACAAATAGAAACTCTAGAAGAATACGTTCTAGTCAACGCCAAACGTCAACGTCTTGAATGCTTCTGCCGCAATCAAGAAGGACTTTGGGTATTAAAGTCATACTCAAGTGAGCAAGATAAATTCCAATTGTCGAGCATCAATTTTGAAGGGAAATTTGTCGATCTTTACGAAGATGTCAGGTTTTAGAAAAAGCTTGCTTATGATACAAATCTAGAGATCGAAATAGCAAGGATACATTTTGGGCGTTTTCTCGTAATATCGAGATCGCGCTAAATGTAAAATAGGGCTAGCTCAAATCGTGAAAAATTCTATGCCCGTACCCGTAGAACAGTTACTTACCTCCGAAATTCTTAAACCTGCTCGTTATTTAGGCAACGAGTTTGGCGCAGTGCATAAACCTTGGGACAATGCGATCGTGCGTTGGTCGCTGACCTATCCCGAAATCTATGAGGTGGGTGCGTCAAACTTGGGGCATATCATTCTCTACAGCATTATTAATTCTCAAGAAGGGCAGCTATGCGATCGCGCCTATCTTCCCGCGCCAGACCTCTCGGCAAAACTCCGCGCAACTAACACAGATTTGTTTGCCGTTGAGTCCAAGCGATCGCTACGGGAATTTGACATTTTAGGCTTTAGCCTTAGCTATGAGCTGGGCGCAACCAATGTTCTGGAAATGTTTGACCTCGCGAGCATTCCGATGACATGGCGAGAGCGGAGTGAGTTAAGTATTGAGGAATGTCCATTAATTTTTGCAGGAGGACAGACCGCCACATCCAATCCCGAACCCTATGCCGACTTCTTTGATTTCTTTGCCCTTGGTGATGGCGAAGAGTTGCTACCTGAAATTGGCGAAGTGATTAAGTCAGCCAAACTAGCAGGCAAAACCCGTCGCGAAATCCTGCTCGATCTTGCCAATGAAGTTGATGGCGTTTACGTTCCAGAATTCTATGACATGGATGAGAGAACAGGGGCAATTAAACCCAATCGCCACGATGTTTCTCCCCGCGCTCTCCGTCGCGTCGCCACCCCGAGACCCGAACATAGTATTGGCTTAGTTCCCTTAATTGAAACGGTTCATGATCGCCTCGTGATCGAAATTCGACGGGGATGTACTCGCGGATGTCGATTCTGCCAACCAGGGATGCTCACCCGTCCCGCCCGTGATGTCGATCCTGAAAAGATTGTAGATACCATTGAGAGAGCGATTCGCGAAACTGGATATAACGAATTTTCCTTACTTTCTCTCTCTTGTTCCGATTATCTCGCCCTACCATCCGTAGGCGTACAGATCAAGAATCGCTTCAAAGATGAGCATGTCACCCTTTCCCTTCCCAGCCAAAGAGTCGATCGCTTTGATGAGAATATTGCCCATATGCTCCGCAGTGGTGATGGTCGCCAGCAAGGTTTAACCTTTGCGCCAGAGGCAGGGACGCAGCGTTTGCGGGATGTAATTAATAAGGGCTTGACCGATGAAGAGTTACTACAGGGTATTAAAACTGCCTACGTCGAAGGTTGGGATAAGGTCAAACTCTATTTCATGATTGGCTTGCCGACGGAAACCGATGAAGATGTGGTTGGCATCGTTAACACGGTGGAATGGCTACAACAGGAATGTTCACAAAAGGGAAGAAAGAAAATCTCGTTTAACTTGACCATTTCTAACTTCACACCCAAGCCCCATACGCCTTTCCAATGGCATACCGTTTCTAGTGGCGAATTTGTACGGAAGCAACAGCTACTTCGTAAAGAGTTCCGCCGCTTGAGTGGAGTGAAGGTCAACTATACCGAAGTGCGTATTAGTGCCATGGAAGACTTTGTCGGACGGGGCGATCGCCGTTTGGGTAAGGTGCTACATCGCGCATGGCAACTAGGTGCAGGTATGGACTCATGGTTTGAGAATACCGAAAAAGCCTTTGGTGCATGGACACAGGCGATCGCGGAAGCTGATCTGGTATGGGATGCGCCATCCCTCAAGATGTCCGATCCTTTACCTTGGGATCATGTTGATACGGGGATTGATAAGCAATGGCTGATCGAGGATTGGGAAAGAGCGATCGCCGCTCAAGTAATTCCCGATTGTTCCTTTGGAGGTTGTTCCGAATGTGGTGTTTGTGGTCCTGAATTTGGGCATAATGAGGTAATTCCGCCACCAGAAGTGCCGCCAATTTCCCTAGAGAAGCCGAAAGTGCCGCCGAGGGTACAGCGTATTCGCCTTAAATTTGGCAAATTGGGCGATATGAGTTTGATTTCCCATTTAGACTTACATCGCTTTTTCCAGCGTGCGGCAAGGCGTGCAGCTTTACCCATTGCCCATACTGAAGGCTTTAACCCATTACCGCGTATCTCGATCGCTAAGGCTCTCCCCCTTGGGCAAACCAGCAGCGCTGAGTTTGTCGATTTTGAACTGACCGCAACTATTCCCCTTGAAGAGTTTCAAGAGCGCTTTAAGGCTGAGCTTGACAGTGATTTACCGATCTATGCGATCGAAGAAGTGCCTGTCCATTCTCCTTCCCTAGATGCGATGTTGGAAGTGGCTGAATATACGCTCACCTGTACATTTATTACGCCGAAGGAACGTAATGCTGCTGATATTATGGATTTGCTCGAAGGTGCAAGCTACTGCGTGCTTGCGGCTACTTCCATTCAAATGCCCAAGGTGTCGAAATCGGGACGCAATCAGATGTTGGAATTACGCGATCGCATTTTTGCAATTAATGTTCTCAATCCCGATCCTGAATTCCCAAAAATTCATTTCATGGGTAGTTGCAAACCCGATAGCAATCTCAAGCCTGAGTATGTGGTCTATATGATGAATAAATATCTTGCCGAAGAAGATGAAATTCAATTAGTCAAAGTCCATCGCGAATCAATGCGCTAACACCAAGCAAAGCCCAAATATAAGTGGCGGTGCTTCGCACCGCTACTTATATTTGGGGAACCAAGTTAAGCAATGGCGTAGCCATTGCTTAACTTGGTATAAGACCCCAAGACCTGTAGCGCACGCGCAGCGTGCGCTACAGGTCTTGGGGTTTGATATTTACAGCAATTATCGATCAAACGAACCACAAGGAAATTTTTGAAAGCGTTGCGAAGCAACGCTTTCAAAAATTTCCTTGGTTTGGGTTTGAGCGCGAAGCGCTGTAATTGCGCCTAGCTACTTATCAAACATTCCTGCAATTGCTGTTGAAGCATTTGGGCATCAAGATTTCTGCCAATGAAAACTAATTGATTGGTAGCAGTTTCCCGACGATGGTCATAATTTAACTCGTAGCGCTTGCCACTTAACTGAAAGATAAAATGGCAAGCTTCTGTGGCAAAACTGAGAATACCTTTAGCCCTGAATACATCAACGGGCATTACTTTATCGAGGAAATAGGTGAACTTATCCAAATCAAATCGGCGATCGCTTTGAAAAGAGACTGAGATAAATCCATCATTGGCTAAATGGTCAGAATGGTGATGTTCGTGGTGATGATGTTCGTGATGTTCATGCTCTTCTTGCTGATAAGCGTCAGTACTTATTAGTTCCACATCTAAAATCAAAGGCAATGGAATTTCACCATGTTGCGATCGCAGTATCCTCGCTTTGGGCTTGGTCTGGCGAAGATACGCCTCCAACAGATCGACCTGCACCTCTGGCACTAAATCTGTTTTGTTGAGCAATATAATATCGCCGTACTGCACTTGACTCCGTGCAGCTTCACTACCAAAATGCTCAGCAGTGAATGTCTCCGTATCAATTACGGTAAGGATGGAATCGAGGCGTGTGAGATGCTTTAGTTCTGTGCCCAAAAAAGTCAAAGCGATCGGCAGAGGATCGGCAACTCCCGTCGTTTCAATCACCATATAATCAATCCGATCTTCCCGTTCCAAAATGTTATACACAGCATCAAGCAAGCCGTCATTAATCGTGCAGCAGATACAGCCATTGCTTAGCTCCACCATGCCATCTTCAATATTGACAAGTAACTGACCATCAATATTAATGTCTCCAAATTCATTCACCAAAACCGCGACTTTTAAATCTTGACGATTCTTGAGGATTTGATTGAGGAGGGTCGTTTTCCCACTCCCTAAGAACCCCGTGACAATGGTCACAGGCATTCCCCGTTTGGGAATATCGATTTGAGGAGTTTGCATGATTTTTTAGGGATTATTTTTTGAGTTGACTTATGAAGGGTTTATGGTTAGCATTTACATGCTGAATGATAATGATTATCGTTCTTATAAGCATACCCTTCTTAGAAACTATGTCAACGAACTTTTTCGCAAAACCTCAACCTTGGAAAAGTATTTTTTTCTCGGCTGTCGCCGCCTCTGCTAGCTATTTTTGTTTGGGTCAGAGTGCCGTTATGGCGCAGGCTAGCAAGCCTAAGGTTGTGGCTACGACAAGTGTGCTTTGTGATGTCACCAAGCAAATTGCTCAAGATACGGTTGATTTGACTTGCCTCATTGATGCTGGCTCCGATCCCCATGCATACAAACCTAAACCTGCCGATCGCCAAGCGATCGCCCGCGCCAATTTGGTTCTCTATGCTGGTTATGACTTTGAGCCTGACATCATTAAAATGATTAATGCCACGAATAATAACTTCACTAAAATTGCGGTAAACGAGCTGGCAGTGCCGATACCACAACAATTTGAAGATGATGGAAAGACCGTCAACGATCCCCATGTGTTCCATTCAGCTCGCAATGGATCGAGAATTGTGGAGATTGTAGGCGCGAGTCTTAATCAGATCCAGCCAAGTCAAGAGCCGCTATACAAAGCTAATACTAAGAAACTGAGTGATGAACTTCTCCGTCTTGATAGTTGGATCAAAGCCCAAGTTGCGACCATTCCCCCTAACCAGCGCAAATTGGTAACCACCCACGATGCTTTTGGCTACTATTCTAAAGCCTATGGTATTCCCGTATCAGGTGCATTACAGGGAGTCAGCACCGAGGAACAAGCAACGCCAAAGCGCGTATCGGATCTGGTTAGTTCCATCAAAAAAGAAGGTGTTCCAATTATTTTTGCCGAGCTGACGATCAATCCTAAATTGATTAACGCCGTAGCAAGAGAGGCTAATGTCAAAGTAGCGGAACATCCGTTATATGCTGATGGGTTAGGCGAAATAGGATCTGATGGTGACACCTATCAAAAGTTCTTCATGGCAAATACGAAAACTATTGTGGAAGGCTTGGGCGGCAAATTTACACCATTTAAGTAGTTCAGCATAATTAAAAAACAAAACTAGAGAGCGTACCGCCCGCGTAGCGGGCGGTACGCTCTTCTAAGTTTTAAGTTTACTTATGCTGAACTACTTACAAAGTAATAAGCAGCGGTACTTGCTATAGCAACTCAGAATCTAAAAGATTAGTGGCGGCGCAAAGCGCCGCCACTAATCTTTAGGGTTTTTATTTGCTATATTTTGGTAAACTCTTCCAGATCACAACGACTGTCCCCACACCACTTTGGGTTGGCAATAGATTAAGATATCTCACAAAAGAACCTTGCTTCACTTTGTAAATTAAGCCACCACCATAATCAGACATTTGAGAGATGTCAAATTTATGATTTTGAAGTTGAGGTGCAAAGAAATTACTAAATAATTGTTCGGGATTTTTGTCTAAAATGACAACGAAGTTACCATCAAAACCAAATTGAGGGTTGTCAATGTCATAGCTATTAGGATCTTTTACGGATTTAGCATAAAACTTTTCTGGTTGAGCAAAATAAAATTCAGGAATTGCTATTCTTTGCGCACCTAAGTCACTTAAATGTTTGAGGACAATATCAAAATCCGTTTCGGCTTGACTAGCTACAACCAAGGCTTGCAAATTCTCCAGATCCAGTGGTTGACTAGCAAGGACGATCGCTGTTCCCTTTCCCTCACGAACTATTAAGTTGAGAAACTTGCTCAGTCCACCTTTAAATATTTGATAAACTTTGCGAGTTGAATCGCTAGATAAAGTTTTTATTTCATAGTTTCTAGCGGGTAATTCTTTTTCAAAATACAAAGCTACAACATCTTGGCGATCGCTTGTTTGCTGACTTGCTAAATCCTCCTGTCCTTGGAGTAAACCGAAGGAGCCAGTTCCCGCATTGGAATATTGGGGAAAATCGACAAACGGATCTTTAAATACATCTGGAGAGGATGTTTTGGTTTCTGAACTTTGATGTTCTGCCTGTGTTACTAGATGTTCCTTTGTGATAGCTTTGGATATGGGCTGCTCTCGCGGTAATTCTTGTTTAGGCAAAGAAGCATTTAAGAAGTTGTTTCTAGAACTATTTAAATAATTCTGGGAAACTGGTTGTGGATTTGAGGCTGAAGTTTTGTCAATTATTGGGAGAGATGGCGACTTAATATAAGGAGAGGGTTTAAGAGAATTAACTGGCGTAGATGGTAATTCTATAACTCTAATTTTCTGTAATTCTGACCGATCTACCACATTGGTTTCATCAGTTTTTTGCTTGAGCATGTTGGGTAACAATAGGAGAGCAAGGTGAAGCCCTAAGGAAGCTAACAACATCCAAGTCCATAATGGGAAAAAGAAACCTTCTCTTTCTTCATTATTAAAAAGATTATTAAAAAGTTTGAATTGGCTCATACTACTAGCAAAAGTTTTGCTTAGGACATAAAAGCGAAAAGATGATTGGTAGCGCTTTGCACTACCAATCATCTTTTCGCTTTTGCTTTGCCCTTGCTATCAAGATTTTGATCGTGTTGCATTATTTGGATTATACATTAATAACGATAATCATTATCAAAATAAATATTTTGGCATAACTGAATATTAATTCCCAAAATGGCAACGCCATTTTGGGAATCTCAAAACCTTACTGGGTTTGGTGTTTAATTCACGAAAGTGTGACAACACTTTCGTGAATTGGTATTACTTTGCTATGCTTGCCTACCTAATTCTGAAATGAAATATCGATCGCAATTGATCGCAAGTCTTGCACTGATAACTTCTTTGTTTTCTTTGATGCGAAATCCTAAATTTACAATTAATATAATTTTCAAGAAACTTTTGAGGTGAAGATGTTTGCATTTCCAATACATTTAGCTATGCATATTCCCGATGGCTACCTTAGTTTCCCTGTCAGCTTAGCCACAGGAGCGATCGCGATCGCCTTAATGGCGCTCTCGCTCAATCGAGTGCAATCGGAATACAAAGAACGGACAGTTCCATTAATGGGAGTTTGTGCTGCTTTTATTTTTGCTACGCAAATGGTTAATTTTCCGATTGTGGGTGGAACTTCTGGGCATCTGCTGGGGGGCACTCTGGCAGGGATTTTATTAGGTCCTTGGGCGGGTTCGCTGGTGATGTCGGTCGTTTTTATCGTGCAATCCGTTATGTTTCAGGATGGTGGGTTGACCGCATTAGGCGCAAACATCACAAACATGGGCTTAATTGGAACTTTTGCTGGTTATTACCTTTATCGGGCGGTTCGGACTTTAGTTGGTCAAAATACTTGGCTGGGCATGAGTTTTGGCACAGCGATCGCTGCATGGACTAGTGTTGTGGTAGCGGCGACAGTTTGTGCGGTGGAGTTGGCTTTATCAGATACCATTCCCTTAGCTTTAGGGTTATCAGCGATGCTATCGTGGCATTTCATGATTGGTATTGGGGAAGCATTTATTACTCTAGCGATAACCAGTTTTCTCTGGCGTACTCGTCCTGATTTAATCTACGACTCTCCAAATACTGCCGTCAGTAAAATTGATGATTGATTATAGAAGTCCGAAGCTCAAGCCAAGTAAAGAAAATGAATAAAAATCGTATTGTTGTATTTGCAGGATTAGCCTTAGCTTTAAGTATTGCCGCATTTCTATCTCCTTTTGCTAATAAAGATCCCGATGGACTAGATCGTGTTTCCAAGGATTTAAAATTTGAAGAAAAAGCCGCTGCCGAACCACCAGCTAAGCAACTTCCATTTTCCCAAATCTTTTCAGAATATTCCTTTAAAGCTATTACGAACGAAAAAGTATCCACCGCTCTAGCAGGTGTCACGGGCACGTTAGTAGTATTTGGTCTTGCTTGGGGCATCGGTAAGCTAACGGTGCGAAACTCCGCTCCTAAGGAATAAAAGGAATAAATCTAAAACTCAAAAGATGAGTGGCGGCACTTCGCGCCGCCACTCATCTTTTGAGTTTTATTTCTAAGCAAAGCTTTCATTGCCATAGCCCTATCTATAAATGCCTAAACTATGCTGTTACATATCCCGCTCATCGAAGTAAGCGATCGCCCATCACAATCATCTGGCGATCGCTTAAATATATGGAATAGTCTGGCTGTGCATACGCGCTTGCTTTGTATATTTCTCTTAGTCTTTGCGATCGCACTCACGCCGATCGGTCGATGGTGGACTTGGGCGATCTATGGAATTGCGATTTTACCGATTCTCTATTGGAGTAAAGTTAATTTAGGAATACTCGTCAAACGCATGGCGATCGAGTCGGTATTTATTAGTGCGATCCTATTGGGCACTCTATTTCGTAGTGGGGGAGAAATTCTTTGGCAATGGGGATGGTTGCAGATTACAACAAAGGGTTTGGTGATATTAGGAAGCGTAAGTATCAAAGCATTTTTATCGTTGCTTCTCTTGAATATTCTCACCCTCAGCATTTCTATTCCTTCGTTGCTACAAGCTTTAGTAACCCTCAAAATGCCGCCGCTTTTAGTCAGCATCCTCGCTTCAATGTATCGCTATATCAGCGTTTTGAGTAATGAGTTTAAAGCAATGCGTCGCGCTGCCACAGCCCGCAATTTCTCAACCCGCAATCTTTACCATCGCCATCGTCTTGATCGCCCTTGGCAGCGTCAGGTATTAGGTAATATGCTCGGAGTATTATTTGTGCGTACCTACGATCGCGGCGATCGCATCTATCAAGCAATGTTGGCAAGAGGCTACCAAGGGATACCCGTACTCATCGCTTCAACCAATGGGGGCTGGCGCGATCGTTGGGCTTTGGGCTGTATGGGGTTGATCATCCTATTGGGGCAAGTAAGTAACTAGGTAAGTAAGTAGCTGGGCATAATTAATTACAAACCAAACCCCGTAAAGTTGCGCCCCGTAGGGGCGCAACTTTACGGGGTTTGGTAATTTATTTTGCACAAGCACTTACCTCAGCATAATTAAAATCCAGAGCTAAAAGCTGTGGCGCACGCTGTGCGTGCACCACAGGTTTTAGGGTTTTATATTTAATTAAGCCCACTTACTTACAATTAAAAATAATTGTAAACATAATTGATTCATAATGCATCACAATCCTATTTCCATTGAAAACCTCAGTTATGTCTATCCTGATGGAATTCAGGCTTTGCAAGGGATCGATCTCCAAATTAAAGCAACGGAAAAAGTCGCGATCGTGGGAGCAAATGGTTCGGGCAAATCGACATTACTGTTGCATCTCAATGGCATTCTGATGCCGCAGCAAGGAGAAATTGTGATCGGAGAAATGCCTGTCCTACCTTGTAACTTAGTGGCAATTCGGAACTTTGTGGGTGTCGTCTTCCAAAATCCTGATGATCAGCTATTTATGCCAACGGTATGGGAAGATGTCGCCTTTGGCCCGATGAATCAGGGCTTGCGGGGAAAAGATCTAGAAATTAGAGTTGCCGAAGCTTTAGTTGCGGTGGGGCTAGATCTTGCTAAATATCGAGAGCGGTCATCGCAAAACCTTTCAGGGGGAGAAAAAAAACGGGTGGCGATCGCTGGAGTTTTGGCAATGCAACCCCAAGTTTTAGTGTTTGACGAGCCATCGGCTCAACTCGATCCGCGATCGCGCCGCCAGTTAATTCAACTCTTGCAAACCTTGCCTGAAACGCAATTAATCGCCACCCACGATCTGGATTTGGTATTAGATCTTTGCGATCGCACCATCGTATTGAGTGAAGGCAAAATCGTTTATAACGGCGAAACTAGAGAAGTATTAAGCGATCGGGAGTTTCTGCTTGCCCATGCCCTCGAAATGCCTCTAAGCCTGAATTAATACCAATTCCCAAAATGGCATTGCCATTTTGGGAATCTCAAAACCTTACGGGGTTTGGTGTTTAATTCACGAAAGTATGACAACACTTTTGTGAATTGGTATAAGGCAAGCAATTAAAGTTTCAGTTGATAGATGTAAGCCCCAATCTCGAACTAATTATCGCGAACGTCACTATAATTTTAATAATGCAAAAACATATTCTATTTATTTTGCCTTACCTAAACCAAGGAGGCACTGAAAAACAAGCCCTTAGCCTGATTGAAGGATTGCGCGATCGCTACAAAATATCGCTACTAGCCCCCGACGGGAAAGGCGCACCTCAATTTAGAGCATTGCCAATTTTGCAGCGAGAATATACAAAATGGGAGATTAATTTTTTTAAGGGCTTACCTGAATTGATTTCTGGAATTAAAGAAATTCAAAAAGAACAAGCGATCGATTTAATCCATATTCATGGAGCCCATGAACTGATGTTAGCTGTGCGCTGGATCGTCCCTAAAATTCCGATCGTCTTTACGGTACATGGTTACCACGGGAGCGGAACGAAATTTAGCTATCAGACATCATGCTGGTTTAGTAACTGGTGTGCCGATCGCGTGATTAGCGTTTGCGAAGCGGAGTATAACCTTCTCCTCGAATTAGGACTAGATAAAAATAAACTCCATTTAATTTATAACGGCGTTAAAGAACCCATTCTCGATATTGATAAATCCTTGGAACTCTGTCAAAAATTTCATCTCGATCCCTCCCATCAAATCATTCTCGGTACTGCGGCTCGGCTGGATGAGGCAAAAGGGTTAACTTACTTAATCCAAGCCTTTGCAATCCTCAATTCCAGCCAATCTTCCCTTGAACAGGGAGCGCAAGACAGGAATCAAGATTTGCGTTTAGTAATTGCTGGTAATGGTGATTTGGAGGCCTCTTTAAAACAAGAAGCTCAGGATCTAGGAATTGGCGATCGCGTCATTTTTACAGGGTATCTCAACGATTTACCCAATCTGATGCAATTATTCGATATTTTCGTATTACCTTCTCTTCAAGAAGCTTGCAGTCTTGCCTGTGCGGAAGCAATGTCTCAGGGTAAACCAGTGGTGGGTACTTGTGTGGGCGGTATCGCCGAGCAGGTCAGCGATCGCGAAACTGGGTTTATTGTCAATCCTCGCGATCCTGAGCAATTAGCCGCAAAGTTAAGGGAATTAATTAGCGATCGCCACCTCCGTGATCGCTTTGCCAAAAAAGGTTATGAGCGTTATCGCCAACTATTTTCTAACGAAATCATGCTCGAAAAAACCGCAGAATTGTACGATTTATATCTCTCCAAGTAAAACCAAAAATGACGTAGCCATTTTTGGTTTTTTAAACCCTTACTGGGTTTGGGTTTTAATTCACAAAAGAGCTGTTGCACTTTCGTGAATTAAAACCCAAAAAAAGAAAGGCGGCGCATCGCGCCGCCTTTCTTTTTTGGGTTTTAAGCTATTTGAAAAATTGCATCAGTCATCAAATTTAATTCAGGAAAAACATCTGATTCAATCCGCTTTCCAGCGGTGAACAAAGATAACTGATACTCCCCTTCAATTAATTTGCAAACTGTCACTGTTGGCTGTTTGGGCTTGCCAATATACCGAACTGCACCCAAAGCCCGATAGTCAACAATCCAATATTCCGCAATTCCCATTGTTTCATATGCTGCTAATTTGATTGCATAATCATCGCTCCAGTTCGTACTGACAACCTCAATGACCAAAGGTACAGTTTTACCATTTTGAATTACTGAAGCCTTTTGCCATAGAGGTTCATTTACCAATTCCCGTCGATCTAGTACCACCACATCAGCTATAAACCCTGTATCTGTCATCTCTGGTTTTAGTAGACACATTCTGCTAACAAGATAGTTAGAATGTCCACTACGAATCTCTAACGTTAGCTCTTCAGCTAAAAAACTAGTGGTTAATTCATGATCACCGATGGGCATCATCTCTCTAACAACCCCTCTGTATAGCTCATAGCGTTTACCATTTTCTGGATACCACTCGATAAATTCTGCAAAGCTCATGCGATCGCAGTCAACAAGTGTTTGCATCATCGCCATACCTCTAACTTTTGAGTAAGATCTGATTGCCTTAATAGCCTTAATATATTTTACGAATATATTTTACGATATGCCCCAATCACCGCAAGAAAGAGTTCCAAAAAGAGTTTTATTTATTAGTAATGGTCATGGCGAAGATCTGAATGCTTGTGAAGTCTTGAAGGCTTTGCGAAGTAAATATTCCCATCTAGAGACGATCGCTTTGCCACTGGTGGGAGAGGGAAATGCTTATCGTCGTGCGGGGGTAGCGATCGCCACCCCAACCAAGGCTTTACCATCGGGTGGATTTGCCTATATGAGTTGGCAAAAGCAAATCGAGGACTTTCAATCGGGATTGATCGGGCTCACTTGGCAGCAAATTAAGGCGGCGCGTGCATGTGGTCAAACTTGCGATTTTGTTTTTGCTACTGGTGATGTGCTTCCTGCTATTTTTGCCTATTTGACAGGTTTACCCTATGCCATATTTTTAGTCTCATCATCGGGTTTTTACGAGAATCGCTATATTCCTAATTTGCTACAAGCTCTGATCATGCGATCGCCGCGATGCCGACAAATCTTGACTCGCGATGCCTATAGCGCGGAACTGATCCGACAAAGGGGTTATCCAAATACTTGTTTTGTGGGCTATCCGATTATGGATGTGTTAGAACCTACGGGCAAAGATTTACATTTAATTGCCGCGCCGACGATCGCTTTGTTGGCGGGCAGTCGCTTGCCTGAGGCAGCGGAGAATCTGGCATTACAATTGCGATTGTGCGAGGCGATTGTCCGAGAATTTGCCCCTAATCCTGTCCAGTTTCGGGCGGCTCTTGTCCCTAGTCTCATGCCGCAACTACCTGAAATTGCGTCTTTAGTGGGTTGGCAATATAGCGATGGCAAACTGTATCAGCCCGATCTAGATACCGTCGTTGTTTGTTTTAGCGATGCTTTTGCCGATATTTTGCAGCAATGCGATCTGGCGATCGGCATGGCAGGAACTGCTGTCGAGCAAGCGGTCGGGTTGGGTAAACCTGTTGTCCAGATTATAGGTAAGGGTCCTCAATTTTCCTATCGATTTGCGGAGGCTCAGGAACGTTTATTGGGCTTGTCAGTACAAACCATTGGCAAGGAAGCAGCTACCCCAAAAATTTTGCACGAAGCCGCCCAATGCGTGAAACGCACCATTGGCGATCGCGAATATTTAGAGCGTTGCCAACGCAATGGGTTAGAAAGAGTTGGTGCAAAGGGTGGTTCTGAAAATCTAGCCCAAGTAATCGCGAGTCAATTAGAGAATTGTAAATCTAAGAATTGTAAACCTACGCAAAGCAAATTTTGCTGATGAGAGAGGTGATGGCATACTAGCGATCGCTAACTAATCTAAATAATAAGTAGCTAAGTAAACTTAAAACCTAGAAGAGCATACCGCCCGCGCAGCGGGCGGTATGCTCTCTGGTTTTGATTTTTAATTATGCCGAACTACTTATACCAATTGCCAAAAGTGTGGCTACACTTTTGGCAATTGAAAACCAAACCCAGTGAGGGTTTTAAAATCACAAAATGGCTACGCCATTTTGTGATTTGGTATTAACCAATAACTAAGCAGACGAAAACCATGCCAAATTCTGATTATGACGAAGGGTTAACTTGGACTGTCGAAGCAAAAGTCAAGTATAAAAATATTCCCTACTTTGTGCGCTCTCAGGCTCGCCAGCGGATCGAACAACTCGCCCAAGCATCGGGTAGTGATACGATTACCGCAGAAATTGTCGAAAAAGCAAGAGTTGAGTTCGGTCAGTGAGTAGCGCCAAAAACACCCTAAATAACGATTCAAATAACGATCCAAAGAACGATCCAAATAACTATCTCGGCGATCGCGGTTATTTATTAACAGAGCAAGCTAATCCCCATAGTCAAAATTTGGATCGGCTTACGGCAATTGAAATTGTCGAACTGTTTAACCAAGAAGATGCTAAGGCAGTTGCGGCTGTTGGACAGGAAAAAGAAGCGATCGCCCAAGCAATGGAAGCGATCGCGGCCGCGATCGCCAATGGTGGCAGGTTGTTTTATGTTGGTGCTGGAACGAGCGGCAGGCTCGGCGTTCTGGATGCGGCTGAATGTCCGCCCACTTTTTGTAGCGATCCCGAACTGATTCAAGGGATCTTGGCGGGTGGCATGAATGCGATGGTACGGAGCTCGGAGGCTCTTGAAGATCGCGAAGGTGATGGGGCTGAGGCGATCGCCCAGAGGCAAATTTGCGATCGCGATGTGGTCATGGGGATTACCGCAGGTGGGACTACGCCCTATGTCCATGGAGCGCTGAAGGAAGCCGCCAAAAGAGGGGCAAAAACGATCTTTTTTTGTTGCGTACCGCCCGAACAATTTCCGAGGCAATACGATATTGAGATCCGTCCCCTAGTCGGTGCAGAAATCTTGGCAGGTTCGACTCGACTCAAGGCAGGGACGGCAACGAAGTTGGTATTAAATACCATTTCCACAGGCGTAATGGTCTTGCTTGGTAAGGTTTATGGCAATCGCATGATCGATGTTGCCGTTACCAATAGCAAACTAGAAGATCGAGCTATTAGGATCATCCGCGATCTCACCAGTCTTAGTCGCGAGGAGGCGGCAATACTATTAGAGCAGTCGGGTAAACGGGTTAAATTGGCTCTAATCATGCATTGGCAAAACCTCGATGTTGCCACCGCCGAACAGTTGCTCCAAGACTCCCAAGGTCATTTAGGCAAAGCCGTTAATCTTTTTTCTACAAATAATTCATAAATAACATAAACCCAGTCAGGGTTTTCCAAGCTCAAGATGGCTATGCCATTTTGAGCTTGGTATGATTCACTTGATATCGCCGATTCTTGGGCAGGGAAAGGAGTAAGATGTATTCAGCAAAAAAAGTAGAGACTATGACAGGCGCAGAACTTCGTCAGGCGATCGCCAATAAATGGGGCTTTTCCTATGACGTACAATTACGCAAAACTCAAGGCAAAATCTTTTTGCAAGTAATGTGGCGCTATCAAGAACAACAGTCATTTTCTATGGATGAAGCCGAATTTATGCAACATCTCGACGCGATCGCCTCCTATTTAAGTGATTGGGATGTCGTTGAGCAGGTACAAAAATTTATCGCTACCACCAAAGAGCGTCCCCGTCTCGGTAAAGCTGTAAGTATTCCGCTCCAAATAGGAGAGCGATCGATCGAGTGGTTAATAGAAAGATAAGCAATTTATCTAATACGATACTTATTTTGCAATCGGATAAGAATGGTATAAAAGTATGATGTATTGCTGACTTTCCCTACCAAAGATTGTACGCTTATGATGAAATAGTATTTTCAGTAGTATTTTCAGTAGGATTTACAACGAATATTCTTTAAAATATCTTTAGCAATATATATTTCACAAAATAGCTTGAGAAAATATCTTTAAAGTATTTAAAGTATTGGTTGAAATTATCGATGAAAAATTTTCCGACGGTACGCCGCTAATCATACCTAAGTCAAAAAACGTCAGGGCAAAAATATGAGTCAAGCAGGAGCTAACCCATGGGATCGCCAATTTGTTAATCTCGGGCGAATCATGCAGTTCTTGCGTGATGAAGACAGTATTGACAATCTACTAAGTGCCACCCTCGATTATCTGCGCGATAATTTCGAGTATAAACTGCTGTGGATCGGTCTATACGATGCAGAAAACCATCGATTGACTGGTAAAGGTGGGATTACTCCTGCGGGTGAAATTAAATTTTTAAAGGAGCGGTTTGCGCTGAACGCAGGCGATCTGCTCGATCAGGTGATTTTACAGCGCAAGCCCCTACCCATAGCCGACCTACGACAGGAAAAACGCAGCGGTGAATGGCAGAAATTAGCGCAAAAGTTCGACATTCAAGGGACATTGATTTGGCCAATCTACCATCGCGATCGCAGCTTTGGCGTGGTGATTCTGGGATCTAATCTATGGAATGTTACGCCGCGCAATGAGGAGAGGGCTAGGCTTTCAGTCGTGTTGGGTTCCCTTGGTTCGACCCTCAGTCGCCTTGATTATGAGTGGCATCATCACAATGTTAAGCGTCCTGATGAGCCGTTATTACAAATTCTGTCTAAAATTCGGAATGTGCCCGCCCTTACCGAACGACTAGAGGAGATTGTGCAAGCTACCCATAGCTATGTTATGCCCGATCACACCAATATTTATTGGTTTGAACGCGAGCATCAATATTTTTGGCGGCGGATTGCCAATCGCCAAGCAGGACCTAAAAGCAAGCAAGCCGTTGATAATACGGCAGGCGTAACCGTACAGAATGCCCCTGGCTTATACCAGACCTTATCGAAGGATCAGATCGTGGTGGTAGTTGATGCCAAAACTATGACCAGAGGTGAAATCAGCAATCGCGTCATGGAGCAATTTGGGGCGACCTCGATCATTATTGCACCGATATTTTTTCAATCCGAACTATTAGGATTTTTGTCCGTCGAAGGTGATGAATCTCGTCTTTGGTCGGAAGATGAGAAAAATTTTGTGCGGGGAGCCGCTCAATTGGCGGCGATTACCGCTCCCTTAGAAGAAATGGAAGTCACGCTCGAACGGATTGCTTCCGATCAAATTTTGACCGCAGGGATCGCTAGAGCTATATATTCAGACAATGATTGGCAGAGCGCTCTCGATCAAGCTGCGGATCAGTTATGTCAACGCTTGAGTTTAGAGCGATTTTGGGTTGCAACCTACGATAAAGATAACGATACCTATCGGATTGATTTCCAATACCATCCCAAAAATCGCCGCCCGCTCCCGACACTTTTTCCAGGATTGGCTCCCGTTGACGTACAGATGCTGGAGCAATCTAGCGATGCGGCAACGGTCGAAAACCTTGATAGCGATTTTAAATTTCTGTCATGGCGCACGGCTCTACTCGATCTTGATGTGCGATCGATGATTGTCAGCAGTACATCTATGGGGAAGTCCTTGGAAGGAATTCTGGCGGTAGCTCACGAAGCACCCCGCACTTGGTCGCGTCCAGAGCGGGAGATGGTACAGGCGGTTGCGCAACAAATTGGCTTAATCGTTCACCAAAATGAGTTGCAACGTCTATCCGATGAAAGACTCAAGTCGCATCAAGCCGTCCAGTTTGGCTTAGTTGCGCTTCAGCAGTCAGGAGCGCTTGATAAGCTGCACCATACGGCGACTCAATTAATGGCTCAAGTGACCCAATCGCCCCTAGCGGTATTGGTGGTATGGCTGCCTGGTCGCCAAGGCGGACAGATTGCTTCTGTATTTGCCAGTCGCGATGAATATCAACTCACTATTAGCGAAACGATCATTGCGATCGAAGAGGATCCCCTCGCGCAATGGGCAATTCAGAGTGAGGGGATTCTGCCGCTCAGCATCCATGATTTACCTGAACAGACCAGGGCTTGGCTCAATCCCCCTGCTCTCGGTCATTTGATGGTAACGGCTTTACGCACCACGCCCGAACATCAGCCCACAGGTATGATTTTGGTCGCCGATCGCGTTGGTCGGCGTTGGGTCGATCGCCAACTGCAAGCTTTTAATATGTTGGCAAATCAACTGTCTTGGTCGCGCCGCCATCTCTTGCTAGTCGATCATCTCAAGCACAATCGTCAAGAACTAGAGCGTCTCAATTGGTATAAGCACCGTCGTCTTGAAGATATTTATCGTACGGTTAGTTCTGGCGTACAGCGACTTTTAGATAGCGATGCTAGGGCAAATGGCACTGGAGGCATTAATAACATTACCCTCCAAAGCTCTCTCAAACATTTGCAGGGATCCCTATTGCCATTACCTCAGATTATCCGCAAAGAGCAGTGGCGTTTGCGTCCTAACTATGAGACTGCTCCCTTAGCAGGTATGCTCAAACGGGCATTAGAGAGGGTTGACTCGCTAGTAAAACAACGGCAAATCTGGTCGCAGGTACATAATCAGGCTAATGTCGTCGTCGGTGGTGATATTGCCAAAATGGAAATGATCTTAAATGAGTTGCTGCTATTTGCCTGTGGGCGATCGGATGTTGGCGGTCGCATCGATCTCTGGTGTCGCCAGATTGACGAAAAGCTCCTCGAACTCTCAATTACCGATTATGGGGTCGTCGATGCTTCCCTATTGCAAGAGTTGCACCAAGGTAGAGCGATCGATCCCCTCTCCCCTTCCTTACTCGATCAGCCCCCTGGATTGCATCTTGCCATTTGTCAGAGTCTCATGTTGGAGGCAGGTGGAGAGCTATCCCTCTATCAGTTAGAGGATAATCGCATCCTCAGCCGTCTAATTTTGCCGCTCTCTAGCTCTTGACATCTACCCTGCACTGAAGTGACGGGGATTCCTAAGACTCACGACTTAGGTTTCTGCTTCATAGCACCAGCCTTCCGAGATTTACTCTCTTCTGGTCTTACAGTCGCTCCACAGACATTCACCGCAAGCCCTGCGGCAAGAATATTTTTAGCAGCATTCACATCTCTATCCTGATGTGTACTGCACTTAGGGCAATCCCACTCTCTGATATCTAAAGGCAACTTATCAACAATGTAACCGCAATCTCCACAGCGTTTAGAGCTAGGAAACCAACGATCAATTTTGACAAAAGTGCGACCATACCAATTGCACTTATACTCAAGTTGCCTAACAATTTCACCCCAAGTCGTGCTAGAAGCACGGGGTCTTAAACCCAGTTTTCCGATAAGCACTCAAAAATAGAGCAAGAAATTTTTTGAAAGTGCTGCTTTGCAGCACTTTCAAAAAATTTCTTGCTCTATTAGCTTTGACGATTGACCTCTTGTAATAACCATTCATCAACGGGTTGTCCATCCTTGCGAGTGAGTTCTATCTCTACTATTACAGAAGAAGTCGAGCCAACAGCCGCCATTTTGCGATGGAAGCGAATCATATAGTCCTTGGGATTATGATTGCGTTCTTTGAGCCAGTCTTGGACTTTTAAGTCCGCAAATAGCGATTGACCCTGCTCGAACATTCGCGTAATTTGCATTCTGATCGTAAAAGGATTGACTTGAGGCATAACTTTTTTCTGTCTATTTCTGTCTATAAGTTGCGATATAGCAATTCTAAATTAGTTGCGGGAGGCTATTGCTTTAGCACGAGATAATATAATTCTCCATCGTCTTTGATCAGCCCTGCTCTTTGCTTGGCGCGATCGCCTGTGCCCATAAATATATCGACTCGCCCCGCCCCACGAATTGCACCACCAGTATCTTGATCGAGGACGAAGCGTTGAGTTTGGCGCAATTCCAGTTTGCCAGTAGTGGGATTTTCCAAGGGAATTGTGGTACGGATCAGGGCAAGTCCTCCCGCTGGGAAGATCTTTTTGTCCGTAGCGATCGATCGCTCGGCACTTACAGGCACACCGAGACTACCCGTCGCTGGTCTTCCATTCGTTTCCCGAAAGAAGACAAAGCTGGGATTGCGATTGAGATACATGACCAAGTCTTGCGGATTTTTTTGAAAATATGCGATCAGGGTTTGCAGAGTCACATCCTCAAGGCGCATTTTCCCATCTCTGACTAGCTCTGCCCCAACGGAACGATAGGGCTGATCGGTTTTGCCAGCATAGCCAACGGTTAATAAATTTCCATCGGGTAATTCAAATCTTGCAGAACCTTGAACATGAACCAAAAAAGCCTGAAAGCGATCGCTTAACCATGCAATTTCTAACCCCGCTAACTGCTGGCTACCTTCGAGCATCGCACGGGTGGGATGGGGCGACTGCCATTGGTCAAAGTCGGGGGGTAAGCGATAAAGAGGATATTGATACTCAGCATTGCGCGTACGGCTAGCCTTGTATACGGCTTCATAATAGCCCGTGAACTGAACGCTACCACTTCCATCGCGCCCGACCGACTGATAGAGATCAAATTCGCGACTTACAGCCTGTTGCAGATCCTTAGCAGTACGCGATACCTGTACGAGGCGACGAAACCTGACTAAGCTCCGCTCCATCAGATCTTGACTAATTCCCGCCACAGGGTAGCGGTTAGCTGCCGATGGGGTGCGGATATATTGGATGCTATAGTCGATCGCTTGGAGGAGATTAGGGCGATCGCTTTCCAACAGATCGTCAGTCAGATCGACAGTAAGGGGATTAACTGCGCGAGGTGATATTGGCACAACCGCCTGTGCTAGTTTGAGTTCGGCAGCTTCGAGAGGGGATTGAAAATCTGTCTGCATGTAGCAGGGTGGCACTGCACAAATTAATCCCACACAAGTTGCAAATAAAATATCCCCGCCTCGATTTAGAGCCGATTGCCATGCAAAGGCTTGTGGTCTCCCCGATTTTTGATATTGTGGCGATCGGTGTAATCGACTATGGGCATGAATGCGATTGTTTTTAGAGCCAGTCACCCTTATAGAACTCCTCGTTAAAAAATTTAATTTACAGCCTTATTCTAGGCAATACCAGTTATCGCAAGAATTTAGGTGGTAAGGATGGGCGGCGCGAAGCGCCGCCTATCCTTACCTATTTAGCACTACAGGAATTAGAGGTTTGAAAAACCTCGGTTGCATTATTATGGCAGCCAATCCAGAGATTGGACAATTTTCGTCAACTCATTGGGAGTTAGATGGGCTTTATAGCTACAAAGGGTATATTTGTCATTTTGCAACCTTTTACCTTCAATGGTCGCAACTTGGTAAAAAGGAGAATCACCCGCAGGAAAAGTCCACATATCAGCTTGAGGTGATTTTCCCATAGCCTCGGAAATGGGTTGACTGATTTCTCCGCGAGTAATATCTATATTTAAATTCACTTCACCTAAAATTTTGCTGGTGACTTTGCGAGAATATTTACCATCGGGACCGCCAATCCCACCACCGATCGCATTTACTTCAAAGCAATTATTTTGGGGATTGCGATAGATAATCGAGTAGCTGGGACCAAATCTACATACTCCCTTCGCATTGATCGGAGCTTGGGCAGGACAGGGGGTAATCTGTACATCTGACACAAAAAAGCCCTCAGGTATATAGCTAGGTACGGCAATGCCGATCCTCAGAGATTTTAGGGTGGCGATTTGTTGGGGCGTTAACTCCGCATTATTCCTTGGATTAATTTCTTGATCGCGATTTTGAGCCTTTGCCAATGGCGGAAAGAGCGATAGAGATAGGAAATAGCTCAATAATGAAATTTTAAAGAACATTATTAGTCTTGAGTTAAACCCGTTAAATTTACTCGCTTGACTTTTCATGCTTACCCTCTAAACCTTTTCCTCTAAATCCTTGGCATACTTGACGTTAATGCTAGTTTTTTGTTCGTACAAACGATTGAGAAATTGCGGATTGATATTGAGGTGATAGCAGATTTTCAACCATTGATTGAGCATCGCGTGACGATAAATTCCCCGTTGATGAAATCGCCTTGCCGAAGTAATCACCTTCCCTTGTACGAGCGCTGGCTTAGAAAATTGGCATAGGCGATCGCTTAAAACCGTATCTTCAAAAATATCGCGATCGGGCACATTCCCAATCGCTGTGAGAATTTGGCGATCTATAAATGGACAGTGATCGAGATAGACAATCCCTTTTTGCTGGACGCGCACATTGTCAGAATACCAAGATGTAAAATTTAGCAGCCAATGGGAGTAATCAAACCCATGCCGAAATGCTCCCCAAAGATTTCCCGCCCCCCAACAGTCTACAACGAGTTGTAACGCTATTCTTTCTGGCAAAAGAGTAGCAGGATGATGCAACAAAATTACTTCTCCCGTACTGACAGCAATACCATCATTGAGTCTTTGGGCGCGATTTGTAGCTAGTGATCTCACGACCTTGATTTCAGACGAACGATCAGCATATTCTGTCAAAAATGAGTCAGTACCATCATCACTCGGACTAACTACGGTAATAATCTCTTTGTCAATCTCTTGGTCGTTGTTTTCGGTAACTAATTGCGAGATTAAGTTATTAAGAATTCGATCTAGATAGCCATGTCGAATTTCATTGAGACATGGAAGAACGATCGATAATCGCATAGGTTAATTTGTTGAGGTATTAGGTAGCTAGGCATAAGGAAACTCAAAGCCTAGAAGAGAATACCGCCCGCTAGGCGGGTGGTATTCTCTCTGGTTTTGGTTTTTAATTATACTTAACTACTTATAGCAAAGTAGTTAAGTGTCTAGGTGCAATTAAATATAAAATCCAAAAACCCATAGCGCACGCACAGCGTGCGCTATGGGTTTTGATTCTGGGTTTTGATTCTGGGGTTTAATTCTGCCCAGCTATTTATCAGAAGCTAGAAGCTCTAGCAGATCGGCGCTAGGATGTTATACCAATTCTTAAAATAGCAATGCCATTTTGGGAATCTCAAAACCTTACGGGGTTTGCTTTTTAAATCATTAAAGTGTTAGCTTACTTCAGTGAATTGGTGTTAGATAGACTATAGATAGACTATTAATTCTTATTTCCAAGATTTTTTTAGATGATGGCATATATTATGCTAGCTCTTATCAAAGATTTACTTACTATGACTAGCCAAAACTCAGATCAGGACTCAGACCAAATCAAGCTAATCGAACAAACGAAAAAAAGAGAGCAATCGAATAATGCTTCTGTCCTGATCGTTGATGACACTATTTATAATGTTCAACTTTTATCACTGATGCTGATCAAACAGGGCTATCAAGTGAAACAAGCTACGAATGGTTTAGAAGCTTTAGATAAAGTAAACGAGCATTTGCCCGATATCATCCTACTAGATATTCGGATGCCTGATATCAATGGCTATGAAGTATGTACGCGATTAAAGGCTAATCCGAAGACTAAAGATATTCCCATAATTTTTATTAGTTCTGTAGAAGAACCATCGGAAAAGGTAGAAGCATTTTCGGTTGGTGGGGTCGATTATATTAGTAAGCCATTTCAATTAATTGAAGTATTAGCCAGAATTGAGACGCATCTGCGACTATGTTCGCTACAAAAAAAACTCCAAGAACAAAACGAACAATTGCAATTATCGTCTGAGGTGCTATCGCGATCGCTCAATCAAGAACGCGAACTTAGCCAGATGAAAACAGACTTTATCTCGGTTGTATCCCATGAATTCCGTACACCTTTGACGACCATTCAAACTGCGTCAGAACTATTAGAACATTACGAATGGACAAAGGAAGAGAAAATCGATCAATTACATCAAATCCAAGCGGAAGTTAAACATATGACGGCTTTAATGGAAGATGTACTTTTTTTAAGTAGAACTAACTCTAATAAATCCAAGATTAATTTTACTAACTTCGATCTGTTGATGTTTTGTAGTCAACTGCTGCGACAAATGCTGAGAAGTTTTGGGCAAAGCTATACCCTCCAATCCTCCTTGACGATCGCATCGGATTCATCAGAGGTTATATCGATTGAGAATTATCATCTTTGTAGTGATTTGCCACCATTGATGGTCAGAATGGATGAGAAATTACTACGGCAAATTCTGACTAATTTGATCACTAATGCCATTAAATATTCTTTGCAAGATAAAACGATTGAGCTGGACTTAACGATTGAACGAGAACGAGCCACCTTTGTCGTGCGCGATCGCGGTATTGGTATCCCTGAGGAAGATCTAGAAAATCTATTCAATCCATTTTATCGTGGCAAAAATGTAGGCACGCTTCCAGGAACTGGTTTGGGTTTATCAATAGTCAAAAATTGCACCAATATTCATCATGGTTCAATATCAGTAAAAAGCCAGTTACATAGTGGCACAGAATTTACAGTCATTTTGCCTATTTATGGCGATCAGCTTGTTCGTGATGAGTAATTACAGCAATTATCGATCAAATAAACCGAGATAATTTTTGAAAGCGTTGCCTTGCAACGCTTTCAAAAATTATCTCGGTTTGGGTTTGAGCGCAAAGCGCTGTAATTTATATATTGAATAATGAGGAAAATATGTGTTTCATGGCTGGGTCGCATCAGGATTGATGATGCCCAGATATTAGATCAATTAATGCTCAATATCGTTATGATCGCGATAGTATTGGTGAAAGTTAATGGAAAGGTAGTGTGAAAAAAATCCTCCTCATTGAAGATAATCCCAATGTCTTACTTAACACAACGAGAATGTTACAAGCTGAGGGATATATCGTCATCAGTGCCAATAATGGGCGTACTGGAATTGATAAAGCACAGCAGCATATTCCCAGTCTGATCGTCTGCGATATCATGATGCCTGAAATCGATGGTTATGGTGTTATTGCCGCTCTAAGGAATAATTCTGCGACAACAACTATTCCTTTTATATTTCTCAGTGCGAAATCTGATAAAACTGACTTTCGGCATGGCATGGAATTAGGCTCGGATGATTATTTAACTAAGCCATTTACTAGGGATGAATTACTTGGAGCTATTAATGCTCAGTTTAAGAAACAAGAAGTAATTAATAGTTATTACAAACAGGAACTATCTAACTTACGCAGTAATATTTCTAAATCCCTACCGCATCAGTTGCTATTCCCCGCGATCGAGGTTATGGGGCTATCGGATATTTTGATCAAAAATTACCATGCAATGCAAGCTCACGAAGTTCCCGATATTGGCAAACGGATTCGTAAAGCAGGAAAAGATATGCATGAAATGGTCAAAAAATTCCTGTTATATGCGGAGCTAGAATCTACTGATAACAATACCGAGTGGATCTCCCAAATTCGGAATAGTAAATCAACTTTTATCGATCTTGAGATACCAAGTTCAGCAAAAAAAATCGCTAACAATTACAATCGTATTTCCGATCTATGTCTTGACGTTAACGATGCGGTTGTCCAAATATCCGATTCTTACTTAAATATAATTATTACAGAGCTCATTGATAATGCTTTCAAATTCTCAGCTGAAGGTACTGCCATTGATGTTTTAGGAAATAGCGATCGCCAAGAGTATTGCTTGACTATTACCGATCGCGGACAGGGAATTGAAGCTGAGCAACTTGCTAATTTGGGCGCATATATTAAGTTCGAGAAAAAACTCTATATTCAACAAGGAACTGGTTTAGGGTTGGCGATCGCAAAACGTTTGATCGATCTTCATGGTGGTAGGTTAGAGATTGAGAGCGTGCCTTATGAGCAAACTGTTGTCAGAGTGTTTTTGCCTCTTGCCAATTCATAGCCAATTCATAGCCAATTTATCGCAGTCCTAAATCTTTTGCAAAAGTCCCCGAATTGTTACGCTTCTACGAACAGCCTTTAGCGCACGCACAGCGTGCGCCATTACCCCAAAGGGAGATGCGGCGCATCTCCCTTTGGGGTTTTATACTAATTCCCAAAATGGCAACGCCATTTTGGGAATCGCAAAACCTTACTGGGTTTGGTGTTTAATTCCCAAAAGTGTTGCCACACTTTCGGGAATTGGTATAAGACATAAAGCCCAAGAATTGATTGGCGGCGCTTCGCGCCGCCAATCAATTCTTGGGCTTTAGACTATAGCTAAAGTCCTAAAACCTGTGGCGCACGCTGCGCGTGCGCCACAGGTTTTAGGACTTTATAACTTAAAATTTAGTGATTTCTATCACCTATAAATCCTCATAGCTGTCACAAATCAGACTATTTAAGCATCACAACCTACGCAAGGAACTTGACCGAACATAAGAGATATGAAGAAGATCTCGTCTCTAGGCAATAGGTTATGATTATTCTCTCTTTATCCGAGGTGCAAATAACTAATTTTTCAACTCCTTGGGGGGTCGAAAAAGGAATTTGTTATTTAGGCAAAACCTTCCTACCAATTAATGTCCATGTCAACCATCAGGAAGCGATCGCCGCCTGTCGCCGCGATCTGGATTTGGGAATGCTTTCGATAATTCTAGATGATGGCGATCGCATTACGCTTTGTTGGTATTTCAGCGAATCGTTTGATTAAATTATTCAATTAAATCATTCAATTAAAGTTGATTAATGTTAATTTGACCGCGCAAAAAAGTAATAGCCTCACCTTTTAATAAAACTCGATTTCCGCGATCGCTAACTTGAAGATCGCCCGTACGTGCAGATAATTGTCTGGCTTTGAGATTGCTCTTCCCTAGCCGATTTGCCCAATAGGGCGTGAGACTGCAATGGGCTGAGCCCGTGACGGGATCTTCAGGAATTCCTGCTTTCGGCGCAAAAAAACGCGATACAAAGTCATAGGGGCTGTCGGGATCGGCGATCGCCGTAACGATAAAGCCAAAGCCATCTAACTGAGTGATGAGATCGTACTTCGGTTGAAAATTTTGGACAGCAGATTCCGAATCTAAAACTACAGCTATATAATCTTCGGCTTGTCCGAGACATTGATAGGCGCGATCCCCACATATCTCCGCTAATATTTGCTGCGATCGCTCCGAGCAAGTTTGATAAACAGTAGCAGGAAAATCCATCACGATCAGATGATCCTCAAAGCTAATTGTTAAATCACCACTCAGCGTGGAGAAAATGAGGGGTGATTGGGGATCAATTACTGCTAGTTCGCGCAAATAATGGGCGATCGCGAGGGTAGCATGACCACAGAGAGGTACTTCTTGCCTCGGTGTAAACCATCGCAACTGGAAGCAGTTGGGCAAGGGACTTTTTTCTAAAGGTTTGACAAAGGCTGTTTCCGAGAGATTCATCTCAGCGGCAATTTGCTGCATTTGCGCGTCTTCTGGGAAGCGATCCACGAATATCGTTGCCGCAGGATTGCCCTGAAATGTCTGATTGGTGAATGCATCAATAATGGCGATGTCGATCTGCATACGTTAAGTAACTAAGGAATAGATAGACTGGCATTGATAACCTGATTATTTGCTATTTTCACAAAGTAGTCCTTTAACTCGGAAAACTTGGGTTCGATCGCGCCAAACGTGAAGATGACCAACTTATTATTGCGGCGTTGCAAACTACTACTGGCGAGAAACTTCACTTTTTTGTTGCCTATTGTTACCGTGGATGTCCACTCAATCACAATATTGCCCGTTGACTCTACTACGGGGGATTTCATCTCAAAATCGTTTAGATTTCCATACATGCCCTTGAGTATTAACGTAAAAACATCATTGAGCCGATTTTCAGGGATCTCGCTGGGGGGGACAAAGATATTGATAGAAATGGTGGCGCGTCCTGCTATCTCACTCCAAGTTAGCAATAATTCGCCAGCTTGACTCTTATCGATCAATTTCCACCCCTTTGGCACATCCATCGCGAGGATGCCCGAACGGTGTTTATAAGGTTCTAGCTCTTTGATTTCTAGTTCGGGCAGATTAATTGGGGAGGCGGTTGGTTTAGGCGCAACCGTAGCTGTGGCGGCTGGAGAAGCAGTGGTGGGCGTAGCGGTAGGAGAAACTTTTGTCGAATCATTCGCGGGCATGGAAAAATTATTGTCAGTATTTGGTTTGCTACAAGCGCTAAACAAGCTCGCAGCGATCGCTGATATCAGTAAAATCGATAGCCTTTGATGACAATACATAGTTTTTCGTGATGTTCCGCTTTAATCCAACCGAGATTAGGCAAAAGCTTTGAAAAATCTTGATTTTACAGAGCTTTTGCCTTCAATTATCCATTGTGGCTCTAATTTAACCAAACTTCAATGCATGACCGCGTACATCAGGATTGACTTTGCCATTAGCAAACACGACTTGACCGCCGACAATCGTTGTTACGGCCCAGCCTGTAAGTTCCCAGCCTTCAAAGGAACTCCAACCACATTTTGTCAATAAATTCTCATTACGAACTGGTTTGTAATGCTTGAGATCGACTAGTACTAAGTCTGCATCCCAACCGAGACGAATTTCTCCTTTATTGGCGATTTTGTAAGATTTCGCAACATTTCTGCTCATCCATTCGCTCACTTGATGAACCGTACAACGTCCTTTCATGGCTTCAGTCAACATTAGGGCAAGCGAAGTTTCTACCCCAGGCATTCCCGATGGTACGTTCGCTGGTTCGAGGAGTATTGTATCGGCTGAGGATTTTTCTGTGGAGGGGAGAGCGGGGGCTTGACTGGCGGCAAATCCCTTCTCAGCTAAGGTGTGAGGGGCATGATCAGTGGCAATAAAGTCAATTACACCATCTAGAAGAGCTTGCCACAATATTTCTTGATCCTGTGGCGATCGCAAAGGGGGATTCATTTGAGCGAGGGAGCCAATCTTCTCGTAAGCGCCAATGTTCATCAACAAATGCTGGGGAGTGACCTCGGCTGTCACCCATTCAGGCTTGTTTGCCCGCAAAAATTCCGCCTCTTCCCCTGTGGACATATGCAGAATATGTAGGCGGCGTTGATATTTGTTGGCTAGCTTGACGGCAAGTTGGGTCGCATTCAGGGCTGCTTGATTGTCCTGAATGAGGGAATGTTTCGCAGGATCTTTACTATCGGCAAATTCGATGCGTCTTTGCGCAATCCGCGCTTGATCTTCGGCATGAACGGCAATAAGGCGATCGCCCTGCGAAAAAATCCGATCCAATATTTCCTCTTGATCGACCAACAAAGCCCCATGCATCGAGCCCATAAATATCTTGATGCCACAGGTAGGATTGGCGCTAAGTAAATCGGGTAAAACTTCCCCCGTTGCACCGATAAAAAAGCCGTAATTAACCACACATTTACTAGCCGCTCTACGGAGCTTGTCATCGAGGGCAGCTTGGGTAATCGTGAGTGGACGAGTATTCGGCATTTCTAAAAAGCTAGTCACACCACCCTTCGCACAGGCATGACTCGCCGTTTGTAAATCCTCCTTATGCTCTAATCCAGGTTCGCGAAAATGGACTTGAGGATCGATGACTCCCGCCATGAGGGTTAAACCACTTGCCTCAATTATCTCCAGAGGTTGCTCATCATTGCCCAGTTCAGTGCCCAGTTCAGTACCCAGTTCAGTGCCCAGTTCTGTAATTAGCGTTGCGGGATCGAGTTGTGGAGCGATCGCCGCAATTTTGCCATGCTGAAGATAAACATCACCGATTAATGTTTGGCGATCGGGCAAAATAATTGTGCTTTGTCGAATTAATATGCTCAAAATAGAATTCCTTTATAAAGTTTTTTGGCAGGTGAATAGGCAAATTTACAGCCGAATTTATAGCCGAATTTGCAGGTGAAACTGGAACTAAAAGTTAAGATACTCCTTGATAATCTCAATCTGCTTTTCTTCTATCAGCTTTTGGTCAGGATATTTAGGAAGTTTTGTATTTTTCATGGCTGATTCTAACTCCATCTCCAACTTAGCGACCTCCGCCATGAGCGTGTCATAGGGGATTTCACCATTGCGGATTTGGCGAATGAATTGCGCATCGCCTGTTATTTCTCGGTTAGGAATCACACCATTCCCATTCAAAATCTCAATTCCAGATTTGAGTAAGCGATAGCAATGCCCAGAATGCTTGCTGTCATATCCCACCTTCTCCTCGATCTCTGCCCGTTTTGAATTGCGATTTTTGCGCCATGACTGAAAAGCTTCATATTCTTGCAGTGCTTGTCGATAGGTCTGAGTATTGTGGAGTAAGGTAATAAATTCATTAGTTGACCTCGTATAGTATTGCACTGCGGGTAGCAGTTCTCCTGCCAATGGATATTGCTTTAGCAAACCTTTGTAATCAACATGAGTTAATAATTCCGTAGCCACTTCGCTATGTTGGCTGGCATCCTTAATTAAGATATAAAGAAATTCGAGAAACGCATTTAACTGTTCTTTTCGTAATGGATTTTCCTCTAACCCGTAGTCTTTGGGGTTTGGTGGCAAAGAGAAAAAATCTGGGTCTTCCTTGTACCTCAATAGCCATTTTCGATGCGTCTGCACCTTTTTAATTTGTGCGTGAGCGTAGCCAGAATAGCTATAGAAAACTTTTTGACTTAAAAAAGCATCACGGATTTCAATTAAAGATTCGCCGAAACTGGTTAGAACTAGATAGTCACTTCTGTCTATCCACAATAGTTCCAGAATATTGGGATTGTTGAGGGTTGCCAAATGACAAAACTTTTTGATGTTGTAGATATTGCTATCGGTATCGGTCAAAGCTGAATACAAACAATTTGGTTCAGAAAAACTATCTAATTGCTCAAAGTTCTGCGTGCCGATAAAATACGGCAATGTGGGGATACAGATTCCCTTGTAGTCATAGTCGCTATCCTCATTGTGAACCCTATATAGTCTAGATCCCGTCAAAGCTAGCAAAATTGTTCGCGTTTCAACTTCTAGTCTTTTCATGATTTATCATTTGATGACAACATAGGAACTGCTTCTTTCATTAGCTCTTTGCAATGGCTTGTTTTTAGCTTTACCTTCAATTACTTCCCAGTCAGCATTTTCGAGCACAGCATCTAATACGTCAGATAGATTGCAACGCTGCTCATAGGCAATACGCCTTAAAATATCGTGATGCTCAGGTAAAACATATACAGGCTTTCTCTGTGTTTGCGCCATTTTTAATTTTTTAATTTTGTAATAAATTAATTATATTCATCCTACCATAGCTAGGTATATAATTTGACAATTGGCTAATTAGCTGCTTTAATTGTGTGATAAACTTTTAAGAGTAACAATCTCTCGTAAAGGCATCTGAAATTCAATGAGCAAATCAGTTATAGCTCTATTCTCAGGTTGTGGAGGTCTGGATTTAGGTTTTCGCCGAGCAGGCTTTAATGTCACATGGGCTAATGAGTATGACAAAGATATTTGGGAAACTTACGAAAGAAATCATGTAGATACTGTGCTGGATCGGCGAGATATTCGCAAAATTGCTTCAGAAGAAATTCCCGATTGTTTAGGAATTATTGGTGGCCCACCTTGCCAAAGTTGGAGTGAAGGAGGCTCACAAAGAGGAATTGATGATGCTCGTGGTCAGTTGTTTCTAGACTATATTCGGATTCTCAGAGATAAACAGCCTCGATTCTTTTTAGCTGAAAATGTATCAGGGATGATGCATAAAAAACATCAGCAAGCTTTTGGCAATATCATTGCATCTCTTGAAGAGGCTGGATATGTAGTTTCTTTTTCTTTACTAAATGCTAAAAATTACAATGTTCCTCAAGAAAGAAAACGTGTGATTTTTATTGGCTACCATGTTGATCTAAATAAACGTTTTGATTTTAATTTAGTCCAGAAGTCACTGCATATTTCCACTTTAAAAGATGCGATTTGGGATTTACGAGAATCAGCACTTCCTGCTTTACCAACTTGCAAGACAAATGGTGAAAATTGCTTAGTTAGTAACCATGAATATATGACAGGTGGCTTTTCAAGTATATTTATGTCTCGCAATCGAGTACATAATTGGGATGAGCCATCATTCACAATTCAAGCAGGAGGTCGTCACGCACCGATTCATCCTCAAGCTAATAAAATGATTTGGGTGGGCAAAGATGAATGGATGTTTGATCCTAATTCGCCGAATCCTTATAGAAGATTGTCAGTTAGGGAATGCGCTAGAGTTCAGACTTTCCCCGATAATTTTAATTTTTATTATAAAAATTTGGCTCAAGGATACAAGATGATTGGTAATGCTGTTCCTGTAAATCTTGGCTACGCTTTAGCTAAAGCAATCAAATTACAACTTTCTGAATCAGAGAGTATTCCAAAAGCTGAAAATTCCAAGCAACTAAGTCTCACTCTCTGAGTAGAATTGCCATTTTCTTGTTGGATTGGGTCTTAACGGTATGCGAATTTTATAATCAGCTTGTAAGGTGTCGAGGATATGGTTGTGATTAAGTCCGTTAGGAAAAACTTCAGTAAATTTACCTAGTTTTATTAAATCTTTAATTGTTGTTATATCTGTAATTTGACTCAGTGGTTGATCTGGTTGAAATTTGGTGTAGACATTTTTCCCTCGGTTGCTGGCTTCTGTAAACGGATTGATCGGTCGAAAAATCACCCTGATATCTTCGCCAAGCTCTTGTATTTTCTCAAGGTTAATTGGAGAAAGCCTTTCTAAAAGATCCTCAATTGACTTGGGATGATCGTCAGAAACATATAGACAATTTGCAGCATTATCATCATCGCCAACTCCACAAACGATCTTTTTTAGATATTCGAGATCGTCAAAAATATCTAAAAATGGAATAAATGTGTCGCCAGTTCGTTCTCCAAAGCTAACACTTACACCAACAAACAGGCTATTAGTTTTATTAGCCCATTCGTTAGCCCATAGAGATGTTTTTGCGGTCAACTTATCGAATACTTTACGCCCAAATTCACTTATAAATCTTTCATGTCCGTACCAGTTACCAAAATAACCTGCATTACTAAGTTTTGCAGAAATTTTGAGTGGCTGGGATTTATTGAACTTTATCAGAACATCTGTTTTATTATTTGGACTGTTATTCCCAACTTTTGTCGATTCAGTAATTTCATCTTCTGCTAATATCCCCATTTTTTGCATCCATTCAGGTATGTCTTGAGGTAAGCAACTACCAACTTTTGCTGCATTTGCGATCGCTTTCTCTAAGTCCTGAGATGCTTTTGACATAGTAAATTTTAATGATTTTTAGTGTTTTTTATAATGCAGAGTAATCATTATCTGCTCATACATATTAAATATAGGGTCTGACATGAATATTTAACGAGCCTAAATCAATTTAGTCAAATCATCGATTTCAAAATATTGATGAAATTTTGTAGTTACGTACAATATTGACGATCGCCCCTCAGCTTGACGTTTCTTTTTGACAAATCCTTGCTCGATTAATTCCTGCACATGTTGATAAGCCCCAGCACCCCGTAGCTCGATCAATTCTGACTGCACAATATTTTTTTTCAAGGCGATCGCGGCTAAAGTTCGTAAAGCGCCACGCCCCAAATCTACAGGAATGAGCTTATGGACTAAATCCTCAAACTCTGAGCGTAGCCGTAACGAAAACCCCACATCGGTTTCTACAATTTCGAGAGCGCTGTCGCGATGGGCATATTCCGTAATTAAATCGATGAGTCCAATTTCCGCATCCTCAATCTCGCATCCCAAGGCTTCAGCGATCGCTGCTAAATTCATCGGTTGTCCCTTCAAGTACAAGACAGCCTCTACCTTTTGCTTGAGAGAATTAGCGATCGGTAATTCTGGCTGCTCGAATCCATCCATTGACATGGACAATGGGATTAACGGGGATAGCTCGGCAATATTTCCTTCAGATATATTTTCCTCAGATATATCTTCCTCGGATGCATTTTCCTGAGATATATTTTCCTCGGATATATTTTCAATTACTAAAGAAGGTTGAGCCTCCAGTGATGCGAGAGGAGCGATTGCATCTAAAGGAGCTATTGAATCCGCAGGATCAGGATCTATAGGTTGTTCAAAAGGTAATACATTCGTCATGCTAAGATTTTAACCGAGTGAAGGCGTTACGTTGTGCCACTTTTACGCTTTTAAACAAAAAATTCACTAATTGAGAAACCCTATGCCCAGCAGCATGATGTACTACGAAGACACATATGTAGTACTGCCTCCTGATATGCAAGAAAAGTTTGTCACTCAACCAGAATTAGAACAACTTTTACACGATCTCCTTGCCGATATTCAAGATGATCTACCTTACGATTTAAAAAATCTTCGCAATATTGACGAGCAGGTACAGCGTTTAGTTAAAACAGCTTGCGATCTCGACTGTGGCGATCGCGGGCTATGGCAGTGGTATGTTGTTCGCCTTGAAAAATAATACCCAATTACCCAGTTATATAGTGGTGCGTGGCTTTGCCGCGCACCACTATTAATTAAATCGTAGCAATCAAATTAGAAAGTGCCAATCAATGGTAATACCTTTTTTTTCAGTAGCTCAATTAAGGCTGGCTCCATATATTCATAGCGATCGGGAATATCTAAACAAACCACTCGTTTATTTATAAGATATCGCTGAAAATTTTTTGAAATCTTACGGCGATGCGATTTCTCCATGACAAAAATCACATCAGCCCAGATAATTGCCTCGCCACTTAAAGGTATGTCCGCTTCTCGATCTACCCCTGCGGAATCTATATCCAGCCCCTCATAATCGGCAAATATTGCTTCGGCAGTGGGACTGCGTAATCGATTTTTCCCGCATACAAATAATAACTTCATGGCTAGTGCTAAATAGGTAAGGATGGGCGGCGCTTAGCGCCGCCCATCCTTACCATATAATACCAATTCACGAAAGTGTGACAACACTTTTGGGGATTAAACACCAAACCCAGTAAGGTTTTGAGATTCCCAAAATGGCAACGCCATTTTGAGAATTGGTATAAATCCTCTCCTTTTTAGGACTACAACTTCATGAATATAAACAATAAAATTGCAAATTAAGATGCAAAACCCATGCTTAGAGTTGCGGTGCGAAGCACCACAACTCTAAGCATGGGTTTTGGGATTTTCCTAACATAACCGACTACCGTTATAAATCACACCGATGCTATCATTGCTTCACCGAATTTTTCCCCATTCAATCTCAGAAACGTCTTTATTTGCAAAGACATCTTTTAAAATTGCAGTGGCGGCAACACTCTCTTTTATATTGGCTGAATGGTCGCAATTAGAATATCCTTTCTATGCAGTGATTGCCGCAGTTATTGTGATGAGTTCTACCTCTGGCAGCACCTTAAAACTAGGCATTCAGAGAATTATCGGAACTTTTATCGGCGTAATTATCGGAATTCTATTTACAATTTCCTGCGGTGCAAATCCCTACTCGCTAGGAGCAAGCATCTTTACCGCGATGTTTTTCTGCTCCTATTGGAAGCTAAACGAAGCAGCAAAATTAGCCGCCTATGTTTCCGCGATCGTACTGTTGAATCACGATCGCTCTCCTTGGCTTTACGCATTAGAGCG
This sequence comes from Pseudanabaena sp. UWO310, assembly GCF_006861605.1. Lineage (NCBI taxonomy): Bacteria > Bacillati > Cyanobacteriota > Cyanophyceae > Pseudanabaenales > Pseudanabaenaceae > Pseudanabaena > Pseudanabaena sp. UWO310. The sequence continues at coordinate 46,427 of NZ_SELU01000022.1, forward strand.
ATTCTTAGAAACTTTTATAGGGATCGGCATAGCTCTCTTGGTCAATCAGTGGTTAATGCCTTCTCACGCCGCTCAAGAACTAAGGCGCTATCTTTCTAAAGCCCTGATCAAGCTTGAGCAATTTTATCAATTAGTGATGAATTGCTATCAAACAGGAACCTACGATCGCACTGTTGCTAACGAATACAAGATCGAAATAATTGACTTGCTTCTCAAAATTCGAGAATTGTGGAAAGAGGTAAAACAAGCCCATCAAAACGAGCTTTTACATATCGATCCTGCATGGGAGTTTCTGCTGCGCAGGGTTTGGGAACATGTCCTCACTATGGAGCATATAGTCTTAGTCCGTCAGCCCCATCCCATTTGGCAAGAACTCACCCTAAGTATGCAGCAACTAGCGTGTGAGAGTTCAGCTATATTCCATAACCTCGCCAAGGCAGTTAAGATTCATCAAACCGATGTATCGGTAATCGCATTGGAAAGTGTTCTAACAGAAACAACCGATAATTTGCAACAATTACAAATAATCAGAGAGATGACCTCTACCACCGATGAGCTTTTGCGATTCTTTACCTTCTTTTACACCGTTGAAGAAGTTGGTCGCAAATTACAAAGAATGGTTGATACCTTGTAATTAGAGAATGGCGGCGCTTTGCGCCGCCATTCAATTCTTGGGTCTTATATCAATTCACGAAAGTGTGACAACACTTTTGTGAATTAAACCCCAAACCCAGTAAGGTTTTGAGATTCCCAAAATGGCAACGCCATTTTGGGAATTGGTATTATGTCCTACACTGGGCGGCAGCTATAGAATGCCCAAACCTAGTAAGGGTTTAATACCAAAACTAAAAATGGCTAAGCCATTTTTAGTTTTGGTATTAAACCTTGCGGTAACATCTGGCGGTAATCAAATGGGGTTGAAACACCTCCAGAAAGTTAGTTTGCAAGGTGCGGAAAAAAGTATCTACCGTTTCTGGATCGTCTAGGTGAATGGGATGCTCGTTTTCAAAACCCTTAAAGAAATACCAGTTAACAATAATTTTGCCTTGTGGAGAGAGCATCTTGTGAAACTGCATCAATTGATGGCTTGGATCGGGTAAATGTTCTAACACATCAAAACATAAGACCGTATCGAAATAGCCTTCTAGGGAGTTTTCCCATGGGATTTCCGAACGAAAAGATATTTTGTGGCTCAGCCCTAATTGTTGGGTTCGATGCTCTACAAAGCCACGATTAATAGGATTAATGTCGCAATAGATGACTTCATCAACATGGGAACACATGGCTGCGCCGATCGCATGAGTACCAATGCCACCACCAAAATCAAGCACCCTTCCCTTTGCTTGATCAGCAATTAATTTGAGCGTTCCACCAATGTAGTCTTGGCTTTCAAGGTGCCAAGTGCCTAATTTAAATAAATACATTTCCCCAACTTTGTCTTTGTAAAAAGCGGTTGCTTCTTCCCAATCAAAATCGGTATTTCCTAAATTTGCTAAATCATAGCGACAATTTTGGAGTTTTGCGGTAATTGTCTCTGCATCTAGTTTTAAAAACTCTTGCAAATGCTTTTCTAAGCTAAAGCAGTCTTGCCAATATCCTTCCAAGAAAGTCGGCGTAGGGGATAGAGTCACCATGTTTGATTGCAATGTAGCGCCTTGCGCCTAAAGAGTTTAATATTCAGATGATGGTCAAGCATAGCGCAACGATCGCCTGTGATTACAACATAAATGTGCGTGAGTCCGTGCCTGCGGCGCTAGGAGCCACAGAATCATTATTGATCACATTATCTGATTCTAAGTTGCCATCAACCAAGTTGATAATGCGATCGGCCACGTCAAGAATCCGATTGTCATGGGTTACCATTAAAATAGTGATATTTTCCTCCTTTGCCATTTTTTGCATCAAAGTCACCACATCGCGTCCAGATTTTTTATCAAGGGCTGCGGTTGGTTCGTCGGCAAGGATTAAATTTGGACGATTGACGAGGGCGCGAGCGATCGCCACCCGTTGTTTTTGCCCACCTGAAAGAGCATGGGGTTTATAGTCAATTCTCTGTCCGAGTCCGACTTGGGTCAAAATATCGGCGGCTCTATGGGAGGCGATCGCATCTCCTCCCTCATGGGGAAATAAATCCGTAGACATCATCACGTTTTGTCTGGCAGTCAACGAATAAAAAAGATTATGGGCTTGAAAGATAAATCCAATATTTTTGCGAACCTGTACTAATTTTTTCGGGCCTAATCCTTTAAGTTCTTGCCCCAAAACCTGCAAGCTCCCATCTTGAATGGTGCGTAAAGCGCCAATCAATGTTAAAAGCGTGGTCTTCCCCGATCCAGATGGTCCCGTTAGGATCACAATTTGTCCTGGATAGATCTCTAAATTGATATCGAATAAGACCTGTTTAAATAAATCCCCTTCGCCATAATGGAAGTTAAGGTTGCGGATTTGTACCGATGGCTCGGCTGTAGTAGACAAGGATTGTGATGTAGGAGCAGAAAAGGTGTCGAGCATACTAATGACCTACGCGCAGAATTAAATTACAAATTATAAGATTTATGCAGACGATCAATGAAGCTCTCACACTATATTAGTTTTAAGACAGGTGAAAAATCACCCGTACAATGAATTTTCAAATGAAATTTTTTAGTTGTTCACCCAAGGTTCTAAACTTATGGCATCACGAACCTTAGTTAAAAATTATCTTGCTCAGTGGATGCAGATGGGCAAAACTGTCATTCTGTCATCTCAAAACAAGGAAATTAGTATTTACAAGATTTTGCAAGGGGAAAACTATTCGCCCGAATTTAATCAGCTTTGGGACATGATCAGTACTGTTAAAGCTCAAGATGCATATTTGAGCGGTACTAACCAAACGATTCATGACTTACTCGACAATCAGTGGGAGATAGTTGCCTGCGCTCGTTGCAGCCTACTTGTGCCCACCATAGACATGGGAGCGAGAGTACCTGTTTGTTGTCCCTGTGATGACTTGCCCAGCCATCCCAATCTTGACCTAGTTGCGCCCCATGCGCCTGTAACGCTGCTGTCCCAGCTAGAGAAGTTATGCGATCGCCTCGATCAAAAGTCTGAGGAGCGATCGCCCGAACCGACCACTCAAAACGAAAGCCCACAACTTCCCCCAGAAGACTCGCAAGCCTTACATAATCTGAAGACTTCAATTTTAAAATTGATCAAAATTAACCCTTGAATTTTGCCTAGCTACTTGCTGCGGATTTTCTCAAGAGTTCGATTAAAGGCTTTGTCAGCCAATGCGTCCCAATTTTCCATTGATGCTCGAAGGTTGGCATTCTCAGTAAATAGGCAATGCGGCGCATGGCTTGGGCGGGTAAGCCATCAATACTGAGCTTCCCAAAAATTGAGGCTGTTGCGCCATCAATACCTAAGCTGATGAATTCACCGAGGGGAATATAGCTAAAAGGAATGAGGGATTTTTGATTAAGGCTTGCCCAGATATTCCAAGCGCAATATTGAGACTGTTGAAAGGCTACCTGAGCTGTAGCAGGGACGAGGTGATCTTGTGCGTCCACACAGCTCGCTAAGTCACCGATCGCAAATACAGAGGGATAGCCTTTGACCTGTAGGGTTGCTTCCGTGGCGATCGCTCCCTGCTTATGTTCAACTGGTAAATCTCGCAGCATCTTCGAGAAAGTGCTACCAACCGTCCACAGCACGATATCAACGGGCAAGGTGTCGCTACCATTGGTATAGTCGAGGGTAACTTCCTCCTCCCCCACCTGCGAGACGCGGGTATTTAGATCCGTCCATACTCCTCGTTGGGAGAGGGCGAGTTCGGCAATTTGACGGGTTGATTGGGTCGAGTTACTTAAAATTTGGTTATTGCGATCGACGAGGCGAACGCGACCGCGATCCTTGAGGCGATCGGCGATTTTACAGGCTAGCTCTACGCCACTGCTGCCGCCACCTGCAATACAGACGCGAATTTTTTCTCGGTTAGATGCTTCTAATAGTTCTAATTTGCTATTCAGACGATAAAAATCCTTCAAGTTCCGAAAGGGAATCGCATATTCCTGTGCACCATCCACTAAGTTCATCGGTGTTTCGCCGCCGATCGCCAGCAAGAGGCGATCGTAATCTAAAACAATAGGCTGCCCGACATTTACTTCTACTTGCCTAGACTCAAGATCGATATTTGTCACTAGCCCTTGGACAAATTGAATGCCCGTATTGGCAAGCAATTCGGCAAATGTGGGGGCGATTTCCCACTCCTGCATTTCCTTGGTTACCAGTTCGTAGAGAAATGGCGTAAAGAGAAAGCGATCGCTTTTATCCACAAGGATAATTTCAGGCATGACTGCCCAAGGCAGGCGAGATAGATTAAGCGCAGTATACAAACCGCCAAAACCACCACCAAGAATACAGATCCGTGTCATGAAAAAAATCCTAAGCGTTTTTTCTAGTTTATCGCAATCCTTAGTAATCCCAATTCTGTCTTCTCGCAACTGATTGTCACTGTATCGCCACTATATCGCAATGATTAAGCGGCAACCCAGAGTATGATTGGCGGCGCTTCGCGCCGCCAATCATACTCTGGGTTGCTTAATCACAACCCAAGCTATACATAGAGTGATTATCCCAAAACACAAAATGGCGTAGCCATTTTGTGTTTTTAAAAACCTTACTGGGTTTAGTTTTCAATTTCCGAAAGTGTAGCCACACTTTTGGAAATTGGTATTATCCCGCCAAAGGCGGGATAATCACGCCACACTTCACTAGACTGGGAAACGCAATATCTATAAATTAAATTTAGGTTAACAGTAGGTTATCTGTTCTTGCTTGCACCCATAGATTGCCATCCGATAATGTACAATTGTTACCTTTTATTTTTGGGGGCTGTGTGGTCAAATCTGTTTTGTTGGCTCAGCTATCAGAAGAACAATCTTTGATGTGGCATAACGCTTTGTCTTCACATCAACTCGAAGTATGGGCAGCACCTGAAACTGAAGATCTACTTAAAATTCTCGGTCAAAAGCTTAATTCAAATCAGACATTACCCGATTTGATTGTTGCTGATATTGGCATCAGGTATGGTGGGGGAACATCTTTACTGGCTACGGAACTATGTAAATGGTGTGCAGATCACGCTCCTCAAGTAAATGTCCTGTTAGTCAATCCCCGTCAAAGTCAAATTAAAGAGGTGGAAAAGCGCTGGGCAACCCGTCGCGGAGCCGTCGATCTCTTGCCGAAAATATCTCTAGATAATTTAATTCCAGCCTTTGAATCGGCCGCCCAAGCTTTAGCGATCGCCGTTAAACCTGAAGCTCTCACTAACGTTATCAATAATCTCAAGCTACAGCAGAATAAACCCGATCGCGGTTCTATTCAAGGGAAAAATATTCGCCAAACAGCTACGCAAGAGTTAGCGCGTAAGATGGCGATGATCCCCTTGATGGTCATGGCAAATGAACCCACTGTAGCTGAATCCAGCATCGAAGTAGTCAATGCTAAACAGCAAATAGCTCTAGATTCAACTATTGCTGAATTAAGTTTGTACAATACTAAAGCCGATCTGTCTCAAACAGGAGCCTTTGCTCAGCAATTATTTAAGGACGATCCCCGCTTGCCTGCATTGATAATTTACGATGGGGATAGCTATGTCGGTATGTTATCTCGACGCAGATTTTTAGAATGTCTCAGCCGTCCCTACGCCCTAGAATTATTTACCAAAAGACCATTAAAGGTTCTCTACGAGCAAGCTCAATCTGAAATTTTAAAATTGAATGGTAGTACGCCGATTGTCATGGCATCCCAGATGGCTCTCGCCCGCGTCAGCGACGATATTTATGAGCCTTTAGTTGTTCACTTGGATGGAGATATTTTTTCTGTACTAGATATCCACGATCTCTTGCAGTCTCAGTCCTATATCCATGAATTAGCTACAAAACTACTGCGTGAACAAACTCAGACCAGTATGTTTCAAACAGAAAAAATGGCTAGTCTGGGGCAAATTGTGGCGGAAGTATCCCATGATATTCGCAATCCAGTATCCGCAATTTATGGGAATACCGAGTGCCTCTTGTCCTACATCGAAGGGGTTATGAGGGTTCTAAGGGCTTATGAAAAGGAATACGGAACATCCGCAAAGACTATCAGCGATATCCTTGAGGATATTGATTGGGATTTTATTCGTTCCGATTTGCCCCAAGTAGTGCGGAGTATTCAGTCGGGTTCGAGATATTTACGCCGATTGGTTGATACATTACAAAGTCTTTCGCATATGGAAGATCAATCCGATCCCACATCCATTGATTTGATTGAATGTGTAGAAAGTAGTTTAACAATTCTTAGCGGCAGGATCAGAAGTGTTCAGATTGTCAAAAATTACATCGAGCTTCCTGAAATTAATGGGTTTAACGATCGCATAATTCAGGTGTTTATGAATTTGATCAGTAACTCCCTTGATGCCTTAATGGAGCTACAATCCAAGCCCGAGCTGATCGAGCAGCGAGCCAAGACTCTCCTCAAAGAGGACAGCCTATCTAGCGATCGCAGTAATGTTTTGACCGAGACAGCGGAAACTTGGCAACCTGTCTTAATTTTGACCACAGCGATCGCCGAAATTGATAATCGTCAGTGGATATCGGTCAAAGTCGCTGATAATGGCATGGGCATTCCCAAGGAAATTCAAGCCCGCATTTTTGATAATTTCTTTACCACCAAGGGACAAGGAAAGGGAACAGGATTGGGATTGGCTATTTGTCACCAAATTGTTACCCAGCAGCATCAAGGCAAAATTGTTCTGCGATCGCCCTATCTTAATAACAATGGCGATGTAACTATTGGTACTGAGTTTGAAGTTCTATTGCCCATTAATTGATATTGCCCAAGCAGAGGATGCTGGCGCTTTGCGCCAACATCCTCTGCTTGGTTTAACGTGAGTTCAGGATAATTTGAAACGGGATTTGAGAAAGGGTTTGCTATGCAAACCCTTTCTCAAATCCCAAAAGTAAAAGCCTTGCGTAGCAAGGCTTTTACTTTTGGGATTTTAAAATTTGCCAGCTTAACTCGAACTGACATTGGCTTACTGTCCAAAAAATGAGAGGTGGCACTTTGTGCCACCTCTCATTTTTTGGAAAATTAGTTTTGTTCTTCAGTGCTAGTCGAGGGGGAATCCTTGGATTGAGAATTAGGGGATTCGAGATCGAGGGTAGGTGCGCCTGCAATATCGCCAAGACTTGTGGAAGTCTTCGATTTTTTCTTGCGACGGCTAGATGTTCTCGCCCATTTAGTCTGACTCCAAATGCCGAAGAGAACCACCGCCGAAACTATCGCTTCAAAGTACCATTTGATTGCTTGTTTAATCAATTGGCGAAACGCTCTACCTCTACTGGTATCGATATTAGCCTTGATTGCCTCTTCGTTTTTGCCGATCTCTGTTTCGAGCTGTTTCCTTAGTTCGGCTGGATTGGATTTATTCAATTTAATATTAGGCGATCGCTTTTCGATAAATTCCGCCGCCCTCAGTAAATTGGCATCGTTGGTATTTTTTAAATTTTCCTTAGCCGTATTAAACTGAGCGAGTTGTTGGGATAACGTTAAACTAGCTTGATTATTATTGTCATTGTTAATGCGAATAGCTGCACTAATCCCAACCAGTAGCATCAGAACATAAATAATACTGAGCAATAATGATAGCCATGACAAAAACTTCAGAATTTTTTTGCCAAAGGGCGATCGCGCCGTTGATTCACCGTAGAAAATTAATATTAAACCAATAATTGGCACTGGAGAAGTGCCAACTAACTTACCTAACGTACTAAATTCCCAAGGCGCATCTTTGCCAAATTGGGGAGGAATGATTGCATCAAAGAAATTGGAAAATGCTAATAGTAAAAGTCCATAGCCAGCGAAGCGAAGTAAGTTTGCAGTAATTACCTCAGTAGAATTTGAATTGGTATTACTCATGTTTTTAAAGTGAAAACCATAAATTTAGTTTAAATTTGCAGTGATTAGCACTGAAGTAAATAACGGCTTTTTCTATTTAAATGCCGACGATTTGCCAGTCGAAATGAGAAATTGATTTAAGGTTGAGGAAACCTCGGTTTCCACCATTCATACCATGAAATCCACACTTTCTCTAATTTTTGACTTGTCGCATGGAGATCGCTTTCTGATGTTATTGGTGCGGACATCAAAGTCCAGAGACAACGGCGATCGCGCAGATCTTTTTGTCCGAGTAACCAGCCAATTAAAATATCACGATCCATGACGCGAGAGCTAGCATTGTCGTTAAATTGTTCGCTAGTAACCGTAGAAATGCCACGGGGATTAATGCAAGCCGTAAGATAGACCCGATCCTGCTTCGTAAAAGTTGCATAAAATCCGATCGGATCTTTGCGGATGGATTGTTTGCGTAAATCTTCTTCACTAATCTCAATATTAGTTACGCCCTTAATGTAGTAGTAGAGATCCCCTTCCGAACCCACTGCATATCTTAAATCAATATCTATGGGTATTCCATCTAAAGAATACTTATACTTCTTTCCAAATAAATATTTGGGCTGTCCAAAAAACTCTTTGGGATCGACAATATCTCCTTGGGCTTCTAATTTAGTTTGGGTTTGAGTTGGCTCTAAAGCGATCTGTTCGGGAAATGTAAAAGGAGTGGGTTTGCCGATGGTGCTATCGATAACCGATCGCCCAAAAACCAATAAACTGCCACTAACTAAAACCATCAGTAAGCCCATGCGAAACTTTTGACTAGTGGGAGTTATTGGAGAATTATTTAAGGGGATTTGTTTCTCTGGGTGATTTGAGAGGTGATCTTGATTAGTTTCGCTAGTATTGACGTTATTTATGTTGGTATCTGTTTTATCTTGTTTATCTATCTCTTTGGGCATGGGGATTAGGTAGATGTTTGATGGTGATGATGAAGACTAGTGCAAAATATTAAGTAGTTCGGCATAATTAAAAACCAAAACCAGAGAGCATACCGCCCACTACGCGGGCGGTATGCTCTTCTAGGTTTTAAGTTTACTCATGCCTAGCTACTTAAACATCATAAAATTTAAATATCATAAAATTTAATCATGCTTGATTACCTTAACGATCCTGCCTAAATTCCAGTCTCAATTCTTGCCTAAATAAGTAATCTTCGTAATCTTCGCGATCCCCTAGAATAACTCATGCATAATTCTCCATCGGATTCTCCACAGGCAATATCTTGGCTCGATCATATCGGCAACTGGAATCCGCAACTATTGCGGGAAATTCGGGGCAAGCTTAAATTGCGTAATCTCATTGTGGCGATCGGGCTGTCTTTGTTATTTCAGATACTGCTGCTTTTGTTTTATAGTCAGCGCATCCCCATACAGGAATGTTATACCCAGATGCGCGGGTTTGGCTGTACCCCATCTTGGCAAGTTTGGTGGCTGGAGCAGTTTCGATTTATTACATGGACTGAACCATTTATTTTGTTTTTTACAGGGGTTTATAGCCTTGTCGCCGATCTTTCGCTGGAGGACTATAAAGGCACGCTGAACTTTATCCGCATCAGTCCGCGATCGAGCATTAACGTACTGATGGGCAAGCTTATGGGAGTACCATTGCTGACCTATTTGGGGATCGGACTATCACTTCCCTATCATCTTGCCTCGGCGATCGGCGCGAATGTACCGATCGCTTTTTTATGCAGTTTTTATATATTGATGATCGGAACTGCCTTTCTCCTATTCAGCGCATCGCTATTGCTAGCTTTGCTGAGTGGATGGCAAGCTAAATTTGGCGGACAGGTCTCAGCAGGAGCATTGGTATTTGCGTTCATTACGTTCATTTGGTTTGCTCCCGCCTTTATGTGGTGGAATATTTTCACCACATGGAGTTCCTTTAGCCAAGTCCTAGTGGGTGGCAGGATCGAACCGATTCATGCGGAATGGTGGTATTTATCCATTACATCCAATATTTGGGCTTCCCATGCCTTTACGATTGTTAACTTGGGAATTTTTAGTTTGGCGATTTGGCGGATCTTGCAGCGGCGCTTTCATAATCCTACATCTACGCTTATTAGTAAGGGACAGAGCTATGTTGTAGCGGTTTATGTCCAGATCTTGATGTTGGGGTTCTGTATGCAATCTAGCTTTATGCGGATAACATCGTCGAACTCATCCACGATCGAATTTCAATTAATTTTATTACTCCTCATTTATATTCCCAACTGCTTTTTGTTTTTATTGGCGATCGCTGCTCTAACACCACAGAGGCAAGCATTACTCGATTGGGTAAGGTTTGGAGCCTTAGCGACTAACGAAGGACAGCCAGCGGGACTGGGCTATATCATCCGTGACTTGATTTGGTCGGACAAGAGCCCTGCCCCGATCGCGATCGCGCTGAATCTGATATTCACCCAAGTATTGATCTTGATTTGGGTCAATACTTGGACGGCATCAGAAATTCGCGGTAAGGCGCTGATTGTGTTGGCTTCCTTTGTCCTCACGATCCTTGTGTTCTCTCTAATTGCCCAATTAATTTTATTCCTGAAAACACGAAATCCATCGGCATGGGTAACAGGAACCATTTCGGCATTGGTTTTTCTGCCCGTCTTAATCATGGTGAGTCTATCAATTAATCCCGATCGCCATGCTGGTCTATGGCTATTTTTTGGATTTCCTTGGCTGGTGATATCAAATATCAAATTTTCCGATATCATTTTGGCATTCTCAGCCCAAATTTCCGTCATAATCGCCCTAACATTGCAACTCATTTACCAGCTCCAACGCGCTAGAATGCAAGATACTTAATGACTAAGTAAGTGGGCTTAATTAAATATAAAACCCTAAAACCTGCGGCGCTCGCGCAGCGAGCGCCGCAGGTTTTAGATCTAGATTTGAATTATGCTGTGGTAATTATTCATACTGCTGATCGCACCTTAATTGCATTTTATTAATTGCATTTTCGGCTTTCATCCTGTATGACGGTATATGACGATAAACAGCTAAAATTTTGATCTCAGATTAATAGACACGGATTAGTAGACGTTTGAGCATTACAACATGGCACAATCAACCACTGCTAAACAGTTCGCAACTTCAACGGGTACAGTTCCCGATGTAGAGCTACAGCGAGTATTTAAGATGTTTGGGACAAATACTGTTGTCCAAGGTGTAGATCTACAAGTCCAGAGAGGCGAACTTTTCAGCATCTTGGGACCTTCAGGTTGTGGTAAAACGACTTTACTAAGACTTGTAGCAGGCTTTGAGGAACCATCCGCAGGGGAAGTGCTCATCCAAGGCAACCCGATGACCTATATCCCGGCTTATCAGCGTCCTGTGAATACGGTTTTCCAGAGTTATGCTCTCTTCGGGCATATGACCATTTTTAATAATGTTGCCTTTGGCTTAACGGTGAAAGGGGTTCCGAAGTCAGAAATCCAGCAAAGGGTTAAGGATGCCCTGAAACAAGTACGTCTCGACCACCTGAGCGATCGCTATCCCAGCCAAATATCTGGCGGACAGCAGCAGCGAGTTGCCCTTGCCCGTGCCCTCGTTAACCGTCCTAAGGTGATCTTGTTAGATGAGCCTTTGGCGGCGCTCGATTTTAAGTTGCGTAAGGAAATGCAGGTCGAGCTGTCTAACTTGCAGTACGAACTGGGAATTTCCTTTATTATGGTCACCCACGACCAAGGCGAGGCTCTGGCAATTTCCTCTAGAATTGCGGTGATGAACCAAGGTCGCATTGAGCAAATTGGCACGCCTGCGGAAGTCTACGATCGCCCCTCTTCAGCCTTTGTTGCTGACTTTGTCGGCGAAACGAATTTGTTTGAATGTCGAGTCATCGAGCAGGATGGGGCCTTCGTCGAATTGCGATCGTCCACGGGTTTAGCGATCGTCGCTGCTAAGCCCCGCAATTGGCAACCCATCGCCGAGGCAGTGGTGAGCGTTAGACCAGAAAAAATCAAGCTCTCCACCGAATACCCAAACCAGCCCTACAATACCTATCGGGGCATTCTCAATAACGTACTGTATTTAGGCGATCATTCCCAATTTGTCGTGGACTTACATGCTAGTGAAAATGTCCCCCCCGTCAGAGTGATGCTCGTCCGCTCCAATCACCAAGGAGAAAAGACTCCACCCTTTGATAGTCAGGTATATGTTTCGTGGATGCCTGAAGATTGTGTTGCCCTGCCCAAGACGACTGTAGTCTCCGCCGTTACCTCCTAAATATTAAAGTCTAAATATTAAAGTAAAGTACGGAGGCTCTACCGATGTCCATGCTTGCCAAGCTAACCAGCTAATCAAAAGCTAATCAAAATAAGAATCTATGCTTATCTCTCGGCGAAAATTTCTTAGACAAACTGCCTATGCCACATCAGCTATAGCCAGTGCATCTACTCTCGCTGCCTGTGGAATTTTCGATCAGAGCCCCTCAACTTCCGATGCGGGTGGTGAGGACGTGACTCGCCCAGCCACCCAAGACAAAAAGACCCTGTACCTCTATGGTTGGGCTACCTATGTTAATAATCAAGAGGTTTTGGAGGGATTTACGAAGGAAACGGGGATCAAGGTGGTTGGCGATGCCTATGATGCGAATGAAGTTATGCTGGCAAAGCTAGAAACCTCGAATGGGCGATCGGGGTATAGCATCATTTACCCCAGCGATTATATGGTGTCGCAGATGCGGGATAAAAAGCTGCTTATCCCCCTCAACAAAAAACTGTTACCAAATCTGACTAATATTGCTACAAACTATTTAGAATTACCCCACGATCGAGGGGCAATATTTAGCATTCCCGTAAGCTTAGGAACGACGGGAATTGCCTATAACGTCGAGGCTGTGAAGTCGATCGTGGGTGAAGAGCCCACGGATTGGAGTTACCTGTGGCAGCATAAAAATAAGTTGCGGATTACGCTAGTCAACGATCCGCGTGAAGTGATCGGGATGGCTTTGCATACCCTTGGTTATTCCTACAACAGTAAAGAGGAGACCCAGATCGAACATGCATTTCAAAAATTGCGGGAATTAATGCCCGCGATCGCTAATTTCACTACCGATGCATGGCGCGATCCTCTTGCTTCGGGGGATTTAATGATGTGTATGGCGTTTTCAGGGGATGCTATTAGTCTGTCTCGGCAAAATCCTAATGTCAAATATGTTTTGCCCAATAATGGCACATCAATTTGGACGGATACGATCGCTATTCCCAGAGGCGCACCGAATATCGAGGGTGCTCACGCATGGATAAATTATGTGATGAAGCCAGAAATTGCGGCCAAAATTAGCGATGCTAATAGTTTCGGGACAACTAATAAACTGGCAAAATCTCTGATTCCTGATGATCTCAAAGCAATTAAGGCTTTGGAGCCATCAGAAACGATTATTGCCAAATGCGATCGCATTACCAAACTCGATCCCGAAGCCCTTCAAATTTATGATGGTTTCTGGACACGCTTAACCACAGGTTTAGGATAGTTTTTTTAGGCTCGCTACTATGACATCACCACATCGCACTAACCCAACTGAACCAATCTCGCTCAGCAATGCTCCTTTTCTTTGGGGAAATATTGCGCTTATCGCAGGTGTGCCTTGGCTAATGGCTTTGAGTATGGCTGGTTTAGCCGTAGGCGATCCCGTATTTCCCGAGTGGTTTGAGATTTTTTTGTTAGGGTTTCCTGCGATCGCCTTGGTGACTTGGGTGCAATGGCAACAGCCGATATCGCCATTTAGTTTATGGTTTGTGTCTAAACCAGCGCAGGATTTAAGCGATCGTGATCGGCAGATCCTGACGCTCCTCAAGCAACGCCGCAATGGTTGGTATACAACGGGGTGGATCGCGGCAGCAGTGGCGCTACTGATGAGTGCCGTCTTTTGCAAAATTTATATTGCGGCTCCCCTTGCTCAAGCGATCGCTCCCTTTCCTACGGGATTACGTTTATTGGGCGTAGTTTGGGCGGAGATTTTCTTCTTATTAAGTAATATTTTGCTGCAATCTGGGGTTTCAGCTCTACGGATCAAGTTAACAGATGAGTCGGAGCTAGTGGGATTGCAACCCTTTGCTGTAGAAAAAATTAAAAATAGTTTTACGACGATTGGTTGGCAGTCGCCCCAGCTATTAAGGTTTTTTGCAGAAGAAGCGATCGTTCCCCAAGATCCCGCTCAATCCCAATCCGATATCATCCCAAAGCTACAGGGATTGCCCAACCCTGAGAAATCTGAGCCCGATGATGTAGTTGCAATTACTGAAAATATAGATAAAAATATCGAAAATATCGCAGATCTAACCAGTGAGCAAGCGATCGAGCCTGAGATTGAATCTGTAATTGAGTCTGAGATTGAACCTGTAATTGAGTCTGAGATTGAGTCTGAGATTGAGTCTGAGATTGAGTCTGAGAACGCGGTCAGTACTGATATCGAAGAACCCCTAGAATCTGAGAGGGTGATAACTTTAGATGATGACAAACTTGAAGAACCTGAATTAGCCCCAACTAAACTAGAGCGATCGGAGTCCATTGCTGATATAAATTTGAATTTAGATTTGAATTTAGAATTAAATTTAGAAACCCAGATTGCTGAAGAAATTGCAGAATTAGAAAATAGTAGTCTCGTTGAAGAAAATATTATTGAAGTTGTTTTAGAAGATAGGGAAATAATTACTGAGTCTAGCGTCCCTGCTCCAGAGATTGTCGAAGTTATTGAAGAAGCTCAAATTGAGATAGAGCTAACTGAAGAAATTATTCATTCTGAAGAAATTATTCATTCTGAGGAACTGCTATCAGTTGAATTACTTGCAGATGTGCAGGTTGAAACATTTCTATCTCAACCTGAAGTTGAGGAATTTGAAAACCAAGAACCTGCTGAAACTGAGTTCAAGCAAGTCAGATCTATTGAAAAAACAATAGATATTGATGAAGATGAACAAAAAGATGTCCTTAATTCAGACAGTAGCGAAATTGAGGGAATAGAAACTTCATGGCAATCTACCGTTCAAGAAATTGCGGCTGAATCTTTAGTAGAGGTAAATTTAGAACCTGAAGATCTTCAAGATCTTGTTTTAGAGACAGCAATCGTTAATGCTCCTGTAGTTACCAAGGATGATGAAGAGAGTCCCCAAGCGCTAAATATTCAAGAGCTAAATATTGATAGCGAATTAGTCGATAGTGAATTGATTGATAGCGAATTGATTGAAGCTAAAGGCTTTGATGATGAGCTAGATGAGCTTATCGCCTTCAATGACTATGTTGAAAATATTCTGCAAGAATATCTAGGAGATGCTTCGGAAGAAACTGACGCAATTTCCGAGGAAACTGCCAACGAGTCGCTTAATTTAAACATTGAGTCAGCCGCAGAAGCGATCGCTAAAGATATCGCTAAAGATAATGTCGAAATTGTTGCTAACGATCTCGATGCCTCGGTGCAAGGTGTTGATACAAATACAACGGAGATTTCTGCTACGAGTGAATCACAAACCCCAAAAGATCCTAAATATTTGGTGCAGGAATTTTTAGTTGATAAGTTTTTAGCAAGACTAGAGGAGCTAAATATTGGCGAAAAAGTCACTAACAAATCAGCTAGTGAACCTCCAGAAATCCCCAAGGTTGAGACCAATGATAATAGCGATGAGTTTGCTGATTTAGAAGCCCTGCTCGACGATCGCCCCTTCCCCAAGGATCTCGAATAATACCAAGTTAAGAAATGGCGTAGCCATTTCTTAACTGCCGAAGCTCAAAATGGCGTAACCATTTTGAGCTTTAAAAACCCTTACTGGGTTTGGTTTTTAATTCACAAAAGTGTTGTCACACTTTCGTGAATTGGTATAACCCACATTCCGCTCGTAATGGAAGCCTAAAAATATTTAAAACGAGACAATGAGGGTTTCAGTGATTTTTGGAAAAATTAATGATATTAATTCCTATTAGTGCATCACTATTTAAAGTATTAAGATAGTGATATTTTTGCTGACAAAGCTCAAAATACTTACTGTATAAGGATTTGTTTTCTAAATACTTTTTTCAGTAAAATAAGAGCGGAATGTGGGGTATAACTTGGTATAAAAGCCCAAAAGTAAAAGCCTTGCTACGCAAGGCTTTTACTTTTGGGCTTTGAGAAAGGGTTTGCGTAGCAAACCCTTTCTCAAAGCTCGTTTCAAATTATCCCGAACTCACGTTAGATATGTGGGACAAAGCGTTCTTTTGCAGGAACAGCAGTGTACTCAGAGATGATCCGACGGAATTCTTCGCCATCAAGGGTTTCTGCCTCAACAAGAAGATCGACAACGCGATCGATCGCCGCCCGATTTTCATAAACAATTTGCAAAGCCGTGTGATAGCACTTCTGCACGATTTCGCGAACTTGTTGGTCAATCTTAGCGGAGATATCTTCCGAATATTGCGAACCGCCGCCCATACTGCGTCCGAGAAATACTTCCGAACTTTGACCTTCAAGAGCTAACTGTCCAATATTTGACATACCAAAACGAGTTACCATCTGACGAGCCATACCGCTAACCTGTTGCAGATCTCCGCCTGCACCCGTCGTAACCTCAGCCGCGCCGAATACTGCTTCTTCCGCAGCACGACCACCTAGAGCCGCCGTAATCCGCGCCAGAATTTGACCGCGTGATACTAGGGTTTGTTCTTCATCGGGGGTGAACCATGTCAAACCAGCTGCTTGTCCTCTGGGGATAAGAGTTACTTTTTGAACGGGATCGTGATCCTTGAGCAAGGTTCCGACGATCGCATGACCGACTTCATGATAGGCAATCAAACGCTTGTTGCGGCTATCGATGAGGGCTTTTCCTTCAAGCCCTGCAATAATCCGATCTACGGCATCATCGATTTCTGCCATTGTCATGGCATCTTTACGACGACGAGCCGTCAGAATTGCTGCCTCATTTAGCAAGTTCGCAAGGTCAGCACCAGCAAATCCAGGGGTGCGACGGGCGATCGCTTCAAGCGATACTTCGGGGCTAATCTTTTTGTCGCGGGCATGAACATTGAGAACCTGCAAACGTCCCTTAATGTCGGGTGGATCAACACCGATTTGGCGATCAAAGCGACCTGGACGGAGTAGTGCGGAGTCTAGTACATCGGCTCGGTTAGTTGCCGCAATGACGATTACGCCCGAATTGCCTTCAAACCCATCCATTTCCGTAAGGATTTGGTTGAGGGTCTGTTCTCTTTCATCATTGCCGCCGCCAATACCAGCGCCACGTTGCCGACCAACTGCGTCAATTTCATCAATAAAGATGATGCAAGGCGCATTTTCCTTTGCCTTTTTAAACAGGTCGCGGACGCGGGAAGCACCGACACCGACAAACATTTCTACAAATTCCGAACCAGATACTGAGAAGAAAGGTACACCTGCTTCACCAGCGATCGCTTTGGCTAGTAAAGTTTTACCCGTTCCAGGAGGACCAATTAACAGAACACCCTTGGGAATCTTTGCACCCACAGCTGTAAAACGTTCGGGCTTTTTCAAAAACGTTACAACTTCTTGCAATTCTTCCTTGGCTTCTTCGATACCCGCAACATCGTCAAACTTCACGCCAGTCTCAGCATCCATCGCAAATCGAGCCTTGGATTTTCCGAAGTCCATTGCTTGTCCCGGCCCGCCCATCTGGTTGGAACGACGAAACAAAAAGAATAACCCTGCGAGCAAGGCAACTGGGAAAATTAAATTACTAACAAAACCCCAGATGGCACTATTGTTGCTGGGAGGATAAATGGCGAGATCTACGCCACCTTCATTGAGTTTATCCATCAATTCTGGCGCATACAGAGGCAAATCAACTCTAGCCCGTTGTTCTTTACCTTCAATCTGGGGATCGCTTGCTACGATTACTGCTGTGCGACCACCATCAAAAATATCAACCTTGCGTACCCGATGTTCGTCGAGGTATTCAAGAAATCGTCCATAGGCAATACGGGTATTAGCCGCATTTACGGTTGGACGACTGGGGGCTGGACGGGCAACCAATGTTTGCCATCCAAAGAAACCGATGATCGCTATGGGCAGTAACCATAGCAATGCAGTTCTCCAAGATGATTTCATATAGCAAAGAGCCTGATGTTCAAAATAATTTCTTAACTAAACTTAACTTACCACGATCCTTAATCAATGGGGTGAGGCGATCGCAAATATCTATCCAAAGAGAAGCCCATTAAGAAGGAGTCTTTATTTATTGCTATAGCCAAGGAGGTTAAAACATAACCCCCAAGGCATAGAATTACGACGCTTTGCAACCCGTAATACCAAAGCTGAAAATGGCTACGCCATTTTCAGCTTTGGTATTACGGGTGAAATTAATTGAGTATAGTGTTTTTAGGTTTGCGTACGTTTATCTATTTACACGATGTATTATCATTAAGCTAATTGCATTTCCAATTTATATGTGATTTATATATGAAAATACTTGTGTTTGTTTTATGCGGTCTGACTAGCGGTTTAGTGACACTTTTACTTTTGGTTGATTCTGCTTGGTCAGAAAGCGCCAAAATTAGCCAAAAGAAAGTGAGAAGTATGTCGATAAATGGTTACGTCAAAAAGGACGGAACTAGAGTAAAACCTCACAACCGTACAACCCCCAGTAGTAGCAAAAAAGA
The DNA here is from genome assembly GCF_006861605.1 of Pseudanabaena sp. UWO310. Lineage (NCBI taxonomy): Bacteria > Bacillati > Cyanobacteriota > Cyanophyceae > Pseudanabaenales > Pseudanabaenaceae > Pseudanabaena > Pseudanabaena sp. UWO310. The sequence goes on from NZ_SELU01000022.1 coordinate 64,999, forward strand.
TAACTGGTCAACTATTGGTAATGTTAATCCCCATAATGGGAAGAAAGGGACAAAACGCCCAAATCCATAATTTATAGTCGCTCTGTCGATCTCGATGATCTGATGATCTTCTGATGATCTATAGTCGCAACTCTTTACGACCATTTTGGACAATCTTGATCATGTCGATTAGTTGTGTTTCGAGATTGCCTAAAACGCGATCGCTATATTCATCAGCTCCTCGCTGCATATCTTGAACTTCGCCCGTTACCCTTTGATGCAACATATCGAGATCTTTTTGGGCTTGTCGGCGCATTTGGTTAACTTCATTGAGGGTCTGCGATCGTATTTGCTCACATTCCTCTTGGAGTTCACGACGAATTTGATTAGCTTCCTGCTCGGCTTGGCGAACGATCAGCGATTCTTCTAAAAGCTGACTAGCCCGTAACTCAGCAGACTTAATTAAATCTTCAGCATATTGCTGAGCTTCGGCAACTAAATCCTGTTTATAGAGCAGAATCTCTTCGGCTTTGGCGATAGAATCTGGGACAGAGAGCCTGACTCGATCGATCTGCTGACAAAGTTTCTCTTCATCAATGACAGTGTGTCCCATGACGCGAGGACCACTTTCAAGCACCATTTCTTCAAGATGGTCTAGCTCTTTATGCAAGCTCATATAGTAATCGGCTTTTGGGGCTGCCATAGGGGAGCCATTGTAATTACCATTATTAGATTTAGTACTAGCAGTTGAGTTTTCTGTCAGCATCGGTTTTGTGTAGGAAAAAGTTCAATGCTTAGGTTTTCTGGACTCATTAAGGTGAGGTAGATTTAGTCAACTTATGGGTCTAAAAAGAATACACAACATTGTAAATGAATTTTTGCGAAAGCTGTAACTCCGTGAACTTTTTTTGATGAGATGAGCAAAGCTAGCTCATCTCATCAAAAATATTCTAGACAGGGATTTGCGACAAAACGGCACGGGTTGCGGCTAAGGTTGCTTCCACATCTGCGTCAGTATGGGCAAGGGATGTAAAACCAGCCTCAAACTGCGAAGGAGCTAGGTATACACCATGCTCTAGCATTCCGCGATGGAATTTGGCAAACTTGGCTGTATCGCTGGTTTTGGCATCTTCATAGTCATAAACTTGCTGACTGGTGAAGAACATCCCGAACATCGCTCCGACAATGTTACCCGTTGCCGCATGTCCAGTTTCATGGGCGATCGCCAACATGCCTTCCGCCAACTTCTTAGTAATCTGCTCTAGATATTCGTAGGAGCCCGCCCGCTTCAGGATTTCCATAGTTTTAATGCCTGCGGTCATGGCTAAGGGATTACCCGATAATGTTCCAGCCTGATACATTGGACCAGCAGGAGCAACCATTGACATGATGTCCTTACGACCACCATAGGCTCCGACAGGCAACCCACCACCGATGACTTTACCCATAGTGGTCAAGTCGGGGGTAACACCAAAACGAGCCTGTGCGCCACCGTAGGAGAGACGGAAGCCTGTCATCACTTCATCAAATACCAACAAAGCCCCATTTGCTTTACAAAGGTCTTTTAAGCCTTGCAAGAATCCATCTTTGGGAACAATGCAACCTGCGTTACCAACCACAGGCTCGATGATCACACCAGAGATTTGATCGGGATTTTCTGCAAATAACTTTTTGACAGCTTCGAGGTCATTGTAGGGAGCAGTTAAGGTATTTGCAGTTGTGGACTTGGGCACTCCAGGAGAGTCGGGCAAACCAAGGGTAGCTACCCCAGAACCTGCCTTAACCAAAAACATATCTGCGTGACCGTGATAGCAACCTTCAAACTTAATGATTTTATCGCGACCAGTAAAGGCGCGCATTAGGCGCAGAACTGACATACAGGCTTCAGTACCTGAATTGACAAAGCGCACCATTTCCACGCTTGGTACGGCTTCGATCACCATTTCCGCAAGTTGGTTTTCGAGGACGCAGGGTGCACCAAAGCTAGTGCCTTTTTCGAGGGCTTTGTGTAGTGCTTCGATGACTTCAGGATGGGAATGTCCCACGATCGCAGGTCCCCAAGAGCCAATGTAATCAATGTACTTATTGCCATCAATGTCCCATGCATAAGCACCATTAACGCGATCGAACACGATCGGTTCGCCACCTACGGATTTGAAAGCACGCACAGGAGAACTCACACCACCAGGCATGAGATGTTTAGCTTTAGCAAAAACTTCTTGAGATGTAGCTGTATTAAAAGTAGATAGATTCGTAGCCATTTTTTAACGGAAATTTTTTAGATTGTGGAACTCTTTGTAGACTCAATTTAACTTAGCAACGATGCAAGCGTCACACAAATATGGGAGAAAGTTAACATCAAAACCCAAAAGAGGGTTGCCGCGCTCCGCGCGGCAACCCTCTTTTGGGTTTTATTCCCTCATACAGATCCAGATGGGCGAAGTCGGAGCCTCATCCAATTCGTATAGGATCTCTCCCAAAGATGATTGGCGGCACTGCGATGTTAATCATCCTTTGGTTATAGAAAAACTTGCATCGTCCTAGGGCTTGGGCTAAAAACAATAGGGCTATTTTTAGCCCAAGCCAATGAGCCCCAAAATCATTATTGGCAAATTATTGGCAAAAGTTTATAGTTCGTTGATTTAAGGCAAACAAGATTTTTCCACCAGTAAACAACGAGATTGAGCCTCACATAAGCCACTGGGCATAATTAAAAAAAACCTGTGGTGATTGCACAGCGCAAGCCTCAGTTTTTTGCGTTTTATATTTAATTGCGTCTACCTAGTTAGATGTTATTATCGCAATAATACTTAAAATTTTTGCATATATGAAAAAACATTCGATCTTTCGTATATGATGCAAATAGATAGGGTTGAATCGTGTTAACGAGATTTATAAAGTTCATATTCTTCATAAACCTGCAAAGGTATCCGTTAATATGCAATTAACAACTATCTAAACTAACTAACTAAGATTTGTTCGATCCAATGAGAATTCTCCTTGTAGAAGATGATGCTAATTTGGCTGATACGTTAGCCGAAGTGTTAACAAGTCAGCACTGTGTTGTAGATATCGCAAGAGATGGGGAGGAAGGCTGGGAGAAATCTCAAGCTGACGATTACAACCTGATCTTGTTAGATGTCATGCTGCCAAAGCTAGATGGCATTAACCTATGTCGTCGCTTACGCGCCCATGGTAATAATGTGCCGATTTTGATGGTTACCGCTCTAGATATGAGCACCGATAAGGTTCAGGGGTTAGATGCTGGTGCTGACGACTATCTCGTCAAGCCCATCGATCCCCCTGAATTGATGGCTCGGATTCGAGCCCTGTCGCGTCGCGCTCAGATTGCAGAACCTACGGTTTTACGCTGGGGAGAACTGCAACTCGATCCTGGAATGCATGAGGTGTCCTATACAGGTCAGTCCGTGCATTTGACTCCCAAGGAGTACAACATTCTTGAGTTGTTGCTCCATCATGGTCGTCAAGTTCTAAAACGGATCACGATTGTCGAGCATGTTTGGTCGCTGACCGATCCCCCTAGAGAGGATACGATCAACGCTACGATCAAGAGTCTGCGGAATAAGTTGAAGGGTGCTGGTGCGCCTCATAATTTAATTGAGACGATTCATGGTGTTGGCTACAGGTTGAGTCAACTCTCGTAGATCTACTTGCATTAGGCTGTTTCAATTAGTCCCTAAAGAGGAGCTTGCTAAGCAAGCTCCTCTTTAACGTTTCACTCTAATACCAATTTCCAAAATGGCGTTGCCATTTTGGAAATCTCAAAACCCTACTGGGTTTGGTGTCTAATTCCCAAAAGTGTTGTCACACTTTCGGGAATTGGTATAAATACCGCAGTAAGTTTTATAGCTGCCATCACCCAAGAATTGATGGGCGACGCGAAGCGTCGCCCATCAATTCTTGGGTGATGATGTTAATTTGGATAAAATCCCAAATTCTTGTAAGGCAGGTAAAAAATTATTGTTTTCGTGATGGGAAGTGCTGAGTTTAATGAGGACAAAACGTTGTAATGGGTTGAGACTTTGCCATTGGGCTGGCGCGATCGCTAAGTTTAATGTCTGCGCTTGGTCTTGAACATCGCTGGGGATCGCTAAGAGCTGCCAAGCAGGTGGCGTTTCGATGGGGAGATCGCTGGGATAGGTTTGAAAAATTTGAAAAACTTGCGATCGCAGGTTTTCGCGATAGTTTTTCACCTCTGCTTCGGTTTCACAGGGTAGTTCGATCAGTTCTTGACGTTGGCGGGGTGAAAAACTATGCCAATGTTGCAGTTTTAGTTTGACTCCACAGGTATCTAATTTATAGCGAACCTGCATGGGGATACATCGGAGCGAATCAACAAACTCGGCTTCAAATTGAAAAAATTGCAACATATTTCAAGGGAACGAGGGCAGAAAATAGGCGCAGAAAATTTAAATATAGCTGTCGCCAAATGTATTAGGACATAAACCCCAAGAATTGAGTGGCGGCGCTTCGCGCCGCCACTCAATTCTTGGGGTTTGATCTGTCCTCATTCAAGTGACTGTAGCTATAACTTAGATTGTCTAGATCGGCTCGGTATCGCTCAAATTTACCGATAGCTTCATCTGACCGAGCCGCACGGAAAAATCCCCCGCACCATTGGGAACTGTCAGGACTTGCGCGATTTTGCCAAATTTGGGAATGCGCACCCGATCGCCAATATTTAGGGTTAATTTAGGCTTTTCGGGTGGTCTTTCTGGCAAATGACGTTTCGTCAGCTCCTCGATCCTTCTTTCGGTATGCTGGACATCCGTCGCCGCTTGCTCACCCTGCTGCAATTTGCGAATCACCCTTCCTACTTCCTTTTGGGCTTGAGCGATCGCGGCATTGACCTCTTTTTCTTGGCGCTCGCGCAGTTCCTTCGCCTGCGATCGCATCATTTCGGCACGATCCAGAATTTCCTTATGTAAGCGTTCGGTTTCGACGAGTAAGTGGGCGGCTGCTTCGGTCTTTTGGGTTTGTTCGCGACGCTGGGCTTCCAGTTCGGCAATCACATCATTCATCTCGGCAGAACCGATACCCACGCGCACCTGAGCGGCTGCGAGAATGTCCTGTGGTAATCCTAACCGTCCTGCGATCGCCAAGGCGTTAGAACGACCAGGAATTCCCCATAGTAGGCGATAGGTTGGCGCAAGGGATGCATCATCAAATTCGACCGAGGCATTTTCAAATTTCGGATTTTGATATTTCAGTGCCTTGAGTTCGCCGAAGTGGGTTGTCGCGATCGCGAGCCGTGAATGTTCGCCCAGATATTCCAACAAAGCTGTGGCGATCGCACTGCCTTCCGAGGGATCAGTTCCCGCACCTACCTCATCCAGAAGAACTAGGGATTGCGGCGAGAGGGCTGCGAGGATTCTGCCAATACGGCGGATATGTCCCGAAAAAGTCGAAAGATTTTGTTGTAATGACTGCTCGTCACCAATATCGGCAAGGACAAGATCGAACCAAGGCATTTCCACAGGTTCCTTGGCAGGAATGAACAGGCCCGCCTTTGCCATGAGAGCTGCTAAGCCAAAAGTTTTTAGGGTTGCAGTTTTGCCACCAGTATTAGGTCCCGTGATGACGACGACAGAAATCTGTGGGGAAATCAACACATCCACAGGTACGACTTCGCGACCTTCCTCGTTTTTCTGTTGCCATACCAGTAAAGGATGGCGTAATTGGCGCAAAACGATCGCCTCCTGATCAAGAAAATGCGGCGGATTGCCTCCTAGCCAATAGGCATAACGCGCCCGCGCCACCGCCAGATCGATTTTGGTAACGATAATTAGCAATCTTTGCAAATCTTCTGCGATCGCCGTAATTTTGGCGCTTAGTTCCGTCAAAATTATCTCGATCTGGGCTTGCTCCATTTTTAGCAATTGCCTGAGCCGATTATTGGACTGCACGATCGAATTTGGTTCCACAAAAAGAGTCATTCCTGTGCTAGAGGTGTCGTGAATGACTCCTGGCACGCGATCGCGTTGCGGAGATTTGACCGATAAAACATAGCGATCGTTGCGTTGAGTGATAATCTGCTCCTGTAACGAGCTAGCATTGCGCTGCATGATGTTTTGCAGCTTAGTCATAATTTGATCGCGTACCGAGGTTAATTCATGGCGAATTTCGCCGAGACGCTCCGAGGCGCGATCGAGTACATTTCCCCCTTCATCAATACAGCGATAAATTTCCTGTTCCACATCAGGATAGGTGCGCAGATCGCTGGCAAGTATCTGTAAATTTGGGCAGTAATCAGCATTGTCTAATTGACGGCGAAGATTTCGCGCTCCTGCCAAAGTCGTAGCGATCGCCCATAGTTCTAGAGCTGACAAAATCCCCTGTTTCTCAGCGCGAAATACTGCTTCCGTAATATTTTGGATCCCATCTAGAGAAACACCCGCATTTCGCTCCTCTAGGGCATAGGCTTCTTTAGTTTGGGTGAGTAGTTCTAACGTTTCTTCATAGCGATTGGGTATGGGTATATGCGCTGCCGCGATCGCTCCCAGCTTTGTCGTTGTAAATGTTGATAAATGCTGACATAAACGATTCCATTCCAACAGATCTAACGTCTCAGCTTGCATGACACCTCAAAATAGATTTTTTCCACAAACAGCAGCAAGCTTTGCCCACTTCTGTTGATAATACTTTTCTATTGTGCCAAAAAATCTATGGACAAATGGGCTTAAGCCCCCCTAAGCGCTTAAAAAGCGCTTAAAAAGCGCTTAAAAAAGGAGTTGCTTTGCAACTCCTTTTTTGATGTTTGATAATTTTTGACAATTACAGGCGAGAAGCTAATCTCTCGAAATCGGCTTGGGTACTAGATAGCATCCTGCTACGGCTATCTTGAGTGCGATCGCCACTCAAATTCGGGACGAGGTTACGAGCTTGTAAAGCCATGTGTAACTGCAAATGTGCGACATATTCACTTAAATCGCCTTGAACATCAATTTGTTTTAGCGCTACAGATTTATTGTTAGTCACCACGTTACCTCTCATGTGATATATGAATGCAAACTAAATATGAGTTTTTCTTGACTAATCTTTACTTTCGCTTAGATTATTTAGATTTACTTAGATTAAATAAGTTTTTTCTATAACTTTCGATATAGAACTTATCATACAGACGTTCTTGTAATATATACCTATATACGAAGCGTAATCTTTTGACGTAATACTTAACAATTGTCTATCCAGCCCCAAAATTGCAGATGAGAAATATGGGGATCGAGTTACTAGGCGCAATTAAATAGGAAACCTAAACAGATTTAATGCAAGCTAAGCTTGCATTAAATCTGTTTAGGTTTTGGGTTTTAGCAACTTATATAGCTACAGTCACTTGAATGAGGACGAATCAAACCCCAAGAATTGACTGGCGGCGCTTCGCGCCGCCAGTCAATTCTTGGGGTTTATGTCCTAATACACTTGGCGACAGCTATAGCAACGTAAAAGATAGCTAGGACTGGACAATCTTTTTGTACAGAATGGGTAGCGGCGCTACCCATTCTGTAGATTTTATTAAAACTTCAATTTCTTTTTTAATTTAGTAAATAGTTTGGCAAATATTTTTTGCGATCGCAGTTTTAAGATTTCTCGATAACCTAAGTCAAGGATATGCTGCTGTACGAAGGGTTTGAGATCGAAAAAATCGTTTAACTCCTGTAAAATTACGACCAAACGAGCGGTAATATTTTCTGCTCGGTATTCATCTAAGACCTGTGGGGATAAGGATAGCCTTTGTCCGCTATTAAGGACTTTCATAATACGTTGCACATCGAATTCTGGAGAATATCCTGCGATCTTGTAGCAATTAAAAGCAGGATCTAAATAATCAGACAAGCCGTGATTGACACTGGAGAAAACTTGACATCCGCAGGCAAGAGCCTCCATCGGTTGTAGCCCAAAACCCTCTGTCACCCCTTGAACTGCCCAATATTCGGCAGAATCGTATAGATAAATCTTGGCGCGATTGAATAGTCCTTCTAAGTCTTCTACATAGCGATCGATTACTTCCACGCGACATTGTTTTTGAAGAGCGGGAATTAATTGATTGAGTAGATAGCTCGAAGATTTCCTTGCCTGAACCAATATATCAATATCGCGATCGCCCCATGCATTTGTTAAATTATTTCCCAAGGCATGAAAATCGCAAAATTTAGGGGAAATCTCATTGGGCAAATAATATAATAATGAGTGCGGCGATCGCTGTCCCCAATAGCCAAGGGTATTGCGACTCACCGTAATAATTGGCACACTTGAGGGTAAGTTAAACCCATAACCTGCGCTGTGGGCATGATAAACCGCATTGAAAGATTTTAGTTTTGCTGCCAGTTTCGCGACATCAAACCCCCAACTCATCACGAAAATTACATCTTCTAAGTCTTTAGATAAGTCTTTAGATTTATTCTGAGAACTCAATAGATCATCTAGCCATAAATGCCCCTTTTCCCGCTGGCGATAGGTGACAACCTCCGCAGGACAAACTTTTTTAACTAATTCTAGAGTTTTTAGCTCCGCCCACAATCCCCCACAAGCAAAGCGATCGGTCGTTCCTGGTAATAGAAAGTATAGTCTGCGCATTTATTAAGCTCAAAATATTAGGCTCAAATCCTTGTTAAACAAGTTTAGGTTAAAAGCGATAAGCAAGAAACTCGATTGGGATTTCTTGCTACAGTGGATTTTTGCTACGGCGATCTCCTATGCCGTTGGTGGAAAAATCAGTGCTTTTGTCACCGATTACATTTCTGGCAATCTGGGAGTGATCTTAAGTTTCTTAGTCATGAGCATGGCGATCGCCCTTGCCCAGTGGTTGGTACTCAGAAAACGAATTTTGGGTATGGGTTGGCTATGGGTGACCCTAGTAGGTGGTACTTTGGGTGGAGCCTTTAGTTCTTGGGCGAGTTTTTGGTTGTCCGTGACCTATGGGGAGGCGGTGGATCTTTTGGCTGTCTATGCTTGCTTGCGTGGACTGTCGATAGGATTTGCTCAATGGACGATCCTCAAACATAGCTTTAGGCAATCGGGGTGGTGGGTAGTCGGGACTACGTTCAGTTGGTATCTCAGTGTCATGATCGGTAGTCAGTTAATGCAGAGCCTAGGGTATTTTTTGACTCTCCTCGTTGGTGCAATTTACGGATTGTTAACTGGTATCGTTTTACTTCTATTTTTCAGGCAGAAGTTACGGTCTTGCCAAGAGGGATAATTAGCATAGAGTTATGGCGCTTCGCGCCATAACTCTATTTGGATATTCTTTTCTAGATGCATCTAAGAAACCATTTAAGAATTCACTAGATCCCCCCCAGCCCCCCTTAAAAAGGCAGGGCTATTTCAAGAAAGAGTAAGTAGATACTAAGGATATTAATTAAGTCATATAAACCGAAATCAAGGCATAATTGAAGCAAAATCAGTAAATGAAGTAGAAAATGAGTAAAAGCCTTATAGATTATCTCAAGGAAGTCCCAGATCCAAGAGCAGCACGAGGAAGTCGAGACGATTT